>JAAYZJ010000028.1 GCA_012514915.1 Lentisphaerota bacterium
AGCGGGCGGCGGAGCAGAAGGCCCGGCCGGTGCCCGTCGTCGAGCGACTGCTGGCCCAGGGCGTGCTGCCGATCGCCGAGGAGGTGCGCCTGCGCGAGAACCTGCAGCGCACGCTGCGCGCGCTGGGACGCCGCGACGCCGAACTCGACCAGGCCCGCGTGATCATGGCCGCCACGAACGCCCCCGCCGCCAGCCGCGTGACCGCCTGCGTCAGCCTGGCCCAGCCGCTGGTCGACCGGGAGGACTATGCGGCGGCCGAGGAGCATCTGCGCCAGGCGTTTGCCTTCGCCGGTCTCGACCCCGCTGCGGTGGCGCAGATCGTCGAAGCGATCGGCCGTCTCTACCTGCTGCGGGAGCAGGTCGAGCAGGCAGGCGCCATCTACCGCGAAGCCTACCGGTTCTTCGCCACGCCCGAGATGACCAACCGGGTGGTCCGGCTCACCGCGGCGGCGCTCGCGGAGGATCTGCGGTTCGAGGATGCCGCCCGGCTCTGGCTCGACTGCGGCGGGCGCCTCGAGGCCGCCGAGGTGCTCGACGCGCCGGCGTCCCCCTTCGCCGAGCGGGCCCGTGAGCTGCGGCTGCAGGTGCTGGAGGATGCCTCCGCGCCACTGGAGACACGCGCCACCGCCTACCTGGCGTTTCTCACCCACGACCCGCGCGACGTTCCCGTCGCCGAGAAGCACCATGAGCTCTTCATCCGGGCCAACACCAACCGGGCCATCTCAACGTTTGTCAACCGCATCACCTGGAACGGCCGCGGAACTGCCTACTTCGGCAACTTCGAGGGGACGCTGCGCTACCTCGGCTGGTTGAAGCCGCTCGTGAAGCCCAACCTCAACTACCGGACGACCGTCTGCGCGATCAACGCCTATGCCGGTCTCGGGCGGTTGGACGAAGCGGCCGCGCTGGCGCGCGAGGCGCTGGACTACGCCGGGTTCAAGCCGCAGGAGACCTATCAGATCCGGCTGACGTCGGCCGCGCTGGAGGCGCGGGCGGCCGCCGACTCCGCCGCGTGCGCCGCCGCCCTCGCCCGGGCGGAAATGGCGGCGGGGAAGGCCCTCGGGCTGTCGCCGGCCGAGCGCGCCGACGCCCTCGCCGGCGTGGGCGCGACCGTCATGCAGGGGAACCTGGAGGCGGTGGCCCGCGCCGTCGCGGCGCTGCGTGAAGGGCTCTATGCGCCGCAGCCGAAGAAGCGGTACAAGGTCAGCTACAGCGCGCGGCCAATCACGGGCATCGACACCTGGGATGGCGCGGTGCCGTCGGTCGAGCGTCAGTTGATGGACCGCGGCTACGGCGGCAACATGGAGTTTCTGGTGACCGACGTGGCCACGGGGAACCGGGGCGAGGGGATCGGCACCGACAGCGCCGCCGCGCAGCGGAAGCCCGCGGAGATCGCCTTTGTCTGCGATGTCAACGGGCTCCACATCCGGATCGACGCCTATGACGAACAGGCTGCCGCGGTGAAGGCGAAGCTCCTCGGGGCCGGCAGCTACGAGGGCTATATCGCGCCCGGCGAGAACCAGCCCTACATCTGCTTTCTCATCGACGCCCAATCGGGAAAGTTCAGTTTCTACAACACGACCTACGACAACCAGTTCCATCGACGGTTGAACGAGGAAGAGATCTCGCTCTGGCGCGGCGAGCACCGGTTCCGCGAGGACGGTTACACCACCTACCTCTTCCTCTCCTGGGAAGTCTACGCCGAGAAAATTCCCGAGGCGGGCGCAATCTGGGACTTTGAGAACGTTCACTGGAGCCGCTCGGGCAGCTTCTCGTGGAACGGGTTGAAGTCGATTCACGGGCGGTCGAGCTGGGGCGAACTCGAGTTCGATATCCCCGCGGCAGGCCGCACCGCCATCCACCGCCAGCTCATCTTCAGCGCGCTGGCGCGCTACAAGAGCGAGAAGCGCACCTCGCACCATCATGAAGGGGTGCTCGACCACTGGCTGGATCCCGTGGTGGGCGATCCCGCCTTCTACGAGGACCGCCTCCGGCCGCTGGTCGAGCGGCTCGATGCCCTCGTGCCGCTGGTCAAGGCCGACATGAGCGATGCCGACGTCGCGCGCGTGCGCCACGAGGCGCTGTTCGGTTGGAACAACCTGCGGCACATCGTCGCCGAGGAGCGGCGCAAGTACCTCGCCGCCCAACTGATGCAGGCGGACCGATAAACCCTTGCAGGATCGCTTCGATTGGCCTAACATGCTGATCGAAAGGAGCCTGCGACCGATGAACACGGTGGATCGTTACATCGAGCTGCGTAAACAGCTATTGGAAATCGAGACGGAACTGGAGTCTCTCAAACCGGAGGTGGCGGCGCACCTGCGCGCGCAGGGAGGCCTGGCGCGTGCCGAGGGCTGCGAACTGCTGCTGCGCACCTACAAGGCCTGGAACTACTCGCCCGAGGTTGCCTCGCTGCAACTGGCCTTGAACGAGGCCAAGCGGCACGAGCGCCTGGATGGCCGCGCCTCCGTCCGCGAAACGCGCGACATGCTGGTCTTCCGGGCCACCCGCCCCGGCGGCGGGGACGTGCGCGAGATTCCCGATGAATACGGCGACTGGGAAGCGGACGAGCCGGCAGCGCAGGGGTGAGGCCCGCGCCCGCTGAGAGCTTGAACCAAGGTAGGACAGGCATGCCTGCCTGTCCTCTGCCTGCTCGAATCATCTACCGCAGGTAAAGCAGCGTCCCCGGCGGCGGTTCAATCCCGCCGAAGTCCAGCAAGGTGTTGCCGGGCATCTGGCTGCGGTAGGAAGCCGCCAACCATGCTTCTGACCGTGGCACCGTGCTGATGCGGGCCTCGTCGATCCACCCGGCGTAGAGCCGGGTAGGGGCTGTGTTCGGCCAGGTGCTATGCGTTTGTCCGCCGATGACCATTGGGCGTCCCGACAGCGATGGGCGCAGGGCAAGGCCAGCGACGCTGTTGCTGAGAATCATGCTGCCGTTCACATAGAACCGCAGCGTGCTCTGAGCTGTCTCGGTGTCATACGCCAGCGTCATCGCCACATGGCTTCAGATTCGGAGGAGCTGCTGACCAGCGGCAGCCGCACCCAGTAAATGGCCTCCCCTCGGCTGGCATCGTAGCTTTCGCGCTCGTAGTCCAGAGGGGGCGCCCCGTCGGCGGCCGTGAAGCGGATATCGAATCCTTCCGGCTGTGTCTTGTCGAAATCCAGTGTGTCGCGCGAAAGCCGCACCAGCACCGGGAAATCGGCGAGATCCTCGCCAATCTGTTCATGATCGATCACCACCCGCCGGCGATATTTCCAATTCGGGTACCACGCGGCGACACTCTCCACGTTACCGGCCCGCAGCAGCGAGCTGTCGGCTTTCTGGTTGTGGAACGACGCGTTGATCCAGTCCGCCGAGCGCCGCGCGTTGCTGACACGCGCCTCGTCGAGGACCCCGCCAAACATGTCTTGCGGATCTGTGGTCGGCCAGGGACTCTGGGTCAGCCCGCCGATGATCAGCGGCCGCCCCGTGAAGGGATTGCGGAATGAGCGGTTGGTCGTGCTGTTCTTGTTCACCTCGTTTCCGTTCAAATAGACCCGCAGGGTGCTCGCGTTGGTGCCGGTGTCGTACTCGAGTGTCATCGCGACATGACTCCAGGTGTCGAGATAAAACCCGTGGGTGTAGACGCCGCTGGCGCCGTGATTACTCATCCCTTCACCGGAGCCGCCGCCGGA
>JAAYZJ010000300.1 GCA_012514915.1 Lentisphaerota bacterium
CCGAGGACTTTGAAGTCGCTGTACAGCATAAACAGCAACACCACGTAGACCAGCGTGGCGATGATGGCGCAAATGCCGGCCAGCGTGTCGTTGCCCGCTGCCTTCACGGGCTTGAGCACGGCGTCCTGGCGATGGCGGGCGGAAATGTAGGCCCCCGGCTTGTTGGTCTCGGGAGCCGCTTCTTCGGTGACTGGTTCCATCTGGGACATCGTGGCAATCCTTTAACGGTCGACGCGTAGTGATTTAAGCGTAGCGCATTACGGCGGTTCAGGCAAGCGGAGATTCAGCTTGGCGTTCAGCTCGTCCTCGGTCAGCAGTGGAATCCCAAGCTGGCCGGCACGGTTGACCTTCGAGGCTCCAGGAGCTTCGCCAATCACCAGGAAGCTCGTGGCGCGGGAAACCGCGTCGGAGACGCGACCGCCTGCCTGGCGCACAGCGGCCGCCACATCGTCCCGGGGGCGGCTGAGCGTCCCGGTGATGACAATGGTCAGTCCGGCCAGCGGACCTGTGGACCCGGCCTCGGTGGCGAGCGTGCCCCGCGGGCGGATTCCGAGCGCCGCGAGACGCGCGTCGGTTTGGCGACCCCATGCGGACGCGGCAAAATCGACCAGCGCCCGGGCGGCTTCGGCCTTGATGGAAACAATAAAATGGGGAGGCTGAGCCGAAGCCCGGCCCGAAAGGCGCGCCAACCCCTGGGTCATCAGCCGTCCGCCGATCCGGGCGATTTCCTCGCAGGTGGCGTCGAAGCGGGCGCGGGTATCCTCGCCTCCGCCGGCTTCACGTCGGCTGCGCGCGCGAGGGTTGAGTTGCACCGCCTGTTGGTTCAAGTCGGCCAGACGGACGACATCCCGCAGCATGGCCGAGTTCATCAACGCGGGATAATCGGCATGCGCGGCGGCAACCTGCTGGGCGACGGTCTCGCCGATGCCGGGGATGCCGAGCGCCACGAGCCAGCGGGCCAGCGGCAGGGTGCGCGCCGTCTGCAGCGCCTTGACGATCTTCTCCGCCTGCTTGCCGCCCAGGAGGCGCTGCTCGTCCCCTTCCCCTAGATTGAGCTGGGCGAAGTCGAAAACCGACCAGTCATAGAGGTCGAGGGGATCACGCAGTCGGCCCGTCGCCACGAGCGCCTCGGCGACGCGCCCACCGAGCCCTTCGATATCGAGACCGCCGCGAGACGCGAAGTATTCAAGCCGTGCGACCAGGCGCGCGGGACAGGCGGGATTGACGCAGCGGTGGGCCACTTCGCCGTCGCGCTGGACAACTGGCTGTTCGCAGACCGGGCAGCCGGCCGGCATGGCGAACGGTTGCTCGCTGCCGGTGCGCCGGCCGGGAACGATGCTTTCGACAGCCGGAATCACGTCGCCCGCCTTCACGATCCAGACGGTGTCGCCGACCCGCAAGTCCTTGCGCGCGATTTCGTCGGCGTTGTGCAACGTGGCCCGGGCGATGACGGACCCCGCCAGGGAAACGGGTTCGAGTTCCGCGACGGGTGTCAGCACACCGGTGCGGCCGACCTGCACCGTGATCCCGCGAATGAAGGTTTCGGCCCGTTCAGGCTCGAACTTGAAGGCCCGGGCACAACGCGGACTCTTGGCGGTGGCGCCGAGGACATCGTACCAGCGGCGCTCGTTGACCTTGACGACCGCGCCATCCATCTCGAAGGGGAAATCGTGCCGCAGGCTTTCCAGCTCGTCGAGCGCCTTCATCACCGCCGCCATGTCGGCACAAACCCAGGAGCGGGGAGTGACCGGCAGTCCCCAGCGGCGGAACTGATCGGTCAGCTCGACCTGCGTCGCGCAGGAGAAGCCCTCCATCGCGCCGCAACCGTACAGAATGGCGCTGAGTGGCCGCTGGGCGACCTCGCGCGGATCGAGCAGCTTGAGCGAGCCGGCCGCGGCGTTGCGCGGGTTGGCGAAGGCTTGCTGACCCGTCGCCTCCTGGCGTGTCACGAGTTCGGCAAACGCCGCCTTTGGAAAATAGACCTCGCCGCGCACCTCGACGACCGCCGCCTCGCAGTCGATCCGCAGCGGGATGGCGCGGATCGTCCGGACATTGGCGGTGATGTCGTCGCCGACCTCGCCGTCGCCGCGCGTCGCGGCGCGAACCAGTCGGCCGTGCTCGTAGCGCAGGCTGAGCGCCACCCCATCGACCTTGGGTTCGACCACGAAGGTGCAGACGATGTCGGGCACCTGCCGCCGCAGAAAGTTTTCGAAATCGGCCAGCTCGGGACGCGCATGCACCTTGTCGAGGCTCATCATCGGCGGGTCGTGGCGCACGGTGGCGAAGCCTGCAAGCGGCGCCCCTCCGACACGCCGCGTCGGCGAGTCGTCC
>JAAYZJ010000301.1 GCA_012514915.1 Lentisphaerota bacterium
GCTGCCGGCGGCGCAGGCGCAACTGGCCGCAGGCCGCGTCGATGCCGCCTCCCCGCGAGCGGCGCAGTGTGACGTTCACCCCGCCGTCGCGCAGCCGCGCGGCAAAAGCTTCGCAGGCGTCGGGGGAGGGGGGATCGCCCGCGTAGCCCTCGACCGGGCTGAGCGGAATCAGGTTGACGCGGCCCTGCACCGATCGCGCGCAGGCGAGCAGCGCATCGGCCTGTTCGGCGCCGTCGTTGACTCCGGCGACCAGCGTGTACTCGAACGTGACGATGCGTCCGGTCCGTTCCATGTAGTCGCGGCAGGCCTGCAGCAGCTCGGCCAGCGGCCAGCGCCGGTTGACGGGGAGAAGCTGCGAACGCAGTTCATCCGTGGCGGCGTGCAGCGAGACGGAGAGCTCTACCTGCAGGTTCTCGACGGCCAGCCGGGCGATGCCCGGCACCACGCCGCAGGTGCTGATCGTGATGCGCCGCGCGCCGATGCCGAGGCCGTCGTAGTCGTTGAACACCCGGATGGTGCGCAGCGTGGCGTCGTAGTTGGCAAACGGCTCGCCCATCCCCATGACGACGATGTGGCTGATGCGCCGGGGGGCGACGCGGGAGGCGGCCATGAACTGGCCGACGATCTCGCCGGCCTCGAGGTTGCGGACGAAGCCGCCCTGTCCCGTGGCGCAGAAGGCGCAGCCAAAGGCGCAGCCGGCCTGCGTCGAGACGCAGATTGTCAGCCGTTCGGGGGCGGGGATCAGCACGGTTTCGATCTGCTCGCCGTCGCGGCAGGCGAGCAGGAGCTTGGTCACGCCGTCGGCGGCCCGACGGGTCTCGATCGCATGCCACGGGTTGATCGGATGCCGGACGGCCAGTCGCGCGCGCCAGTCCGCCGGAAGCGTCGTGAAGGCGTCCCAGTGCTCGAGCCGCTGCTGGTAGAGACCGCGCCAGATCTGCTTGGCGCGGAACGCGGGCTGCCGCTCGCGGGCGCAGAGGTCGCGCCACTCCTGCGGCAGCAACGACCAGGCGAGGGTTGCGGCCGCTTCGTTGGCCTCTTGCGGGGTGTTCGGCTGGATGGGGGCAGCATTCATCGGAAACGCGCATTCACCTGTTCGCTCGCGACAGGCAGGTCATGGGGCAACGTGATCGGTGCTTGAGGTTGCATGGTTCAGCATGAAATCGAGGATCGCCCGCGCATCGTCGTAGGCGGTGACATGTCCGGCCTCCTCGCGGTCGATCAGCAGCACCCGACGGCCCCGCGCGCGCAGCGCTTCGGCCAGTCGCCGCACGCTGTGCGGCGGCACCGACTCGTCGCGACCGGAGACCGTCAGGCCCAGCGGCATCGTGAGCCGTTCGGGGTGCAACTCGGCGCTGCGCCCGCGGTATTCATCGGGAACCTCGGTCCTGGAACCACCGTACGAAGCCGCGATCGCCTCGGAAAAATTGGCGTACTCCACGAGATTGGCCGTGCCGTTCATCGATGCAACCCCCGCGACCAGGTCGGGGTGGCGCGCGGCGAAGATCAGGCAGGCGGTGCCGCCCATCGAGCCCCCGCAGAGGAAAACACGGCGGACGGGAATTCGCTGCCGCGTCTCTTCGATGATCTGGACCACGTCGGCCTCGGCGGCCGGCCCCATCCAGGAGGTGGTGGCCCGGTAGTCGGGCGAGATCATCAGGAGTCCGCGGGCATCGGCGAAATCACGCGTGGCCTGGCATTCGTCGCGCGTCTGGGTGATGAACTGCCAGCGGTCCGACCCGTGCCCATGGAAGGCGAGCAACACGTCGCGTGGTGTGTCCGGCGCAACCGCTGGTGGGAATCGCACGACATAGCGCTGCGCCGATCCATCGTGCCGCGCGTGGAACGCCACGTCATGGAGAACCGTGACGCCACAGGCGGCGCCGTGTGTCGTGCAGTCTACAAAGAGTCGATCCTGGGTCATGGCGCGCTCCTCAGGGGGCATCCGTCATGGCGTCATCGGCGGCGGGCATCGGATGCGCCGTATCCTCGGCGCCGGGGGAGGGGGGCGGCGCATCCACTGCCCCGGACGCCTGCGCGGGGGGCGGTGGGGCCGGGGGGGTATCCGCGTCCGCTTCATCCGCATCCCTGGAGGGACGCACCTTGCGCGTCACGGTGGACGATTTACTGCGCTGCAGCGTGGGGTCGAGCTCGTTGAGTTCGTCGAGGCTCTTGAGACCGAAATGCTCGAGGAAACTCGGCGTGGTGCCGTACAGGAAGGGACGGCCGGGCAGATCGCTGCGTCCGACGATGCGGATCAGGTGCATCTCCATCAGCGGTTTGACGATGTGGTCGACCGTCACACCGCGGATCCCCTCGAGCTCCGATTTGGCGATCGGCTGGCGGTAGGCGATGATCGCCA
>JAAYZJ010000302.1 GCA_012514915.1 Lentisphaerota bacterium
GTCGAAGGCCTCGCGGCCCTCGATGCGCACACCTTCCGCATCGGCCTGGCCGCCCCCTGCCCGCCGTTCATCTGGATGCTGGCCATGCCCTACACGGCGGTCGTGCCGCGCGAGGCCGTCGAGACCTACGGCCGGCGGTTCGGCGAGCATCCGGTCGGCTCGGGTCCCTACCGCCTGTCCGAGTGGCGCCGCAACCACCGCATGGTCTACGACCGTGTCGCCGACTGGCGCGGCTGGCGCCGCGGTCCGGCGGCGTTCGACCCGGCCGCGCCGCGGCAACCGTTCGACCGGCTGGTGTTCCCGGTGATGGACGATCCCTCCACCCGCTGGCTCGCCTTCCTCGCCGGCGAACTCGACCTTCAGGGCGAAATCGCCCGCGACAGTTGGGAACTGGTCGTCGACCCGCGGGGAAGTCTACGCCCGGGACTGGCGCGGCGCGGCATCACCCTCGCGTCCATGCCCACACTGGAAGTCGCCTACATCGGCATCAACATGGATGATCCGCTGCTTGGAACCAACCGCCTCCTGCGCCAGGCGTTGAACTGCGCCTTCGACGCCCCGCGCTGGGAGGCCTACTACCAGGGGCGGGTGCAAGCCGCCAACGGCCCGGTGCCGCCGGGCGTGGCGGGGCGCCTGGAAGCTCCAGCGCCCTACGCCTACGACCCGGCGCGGGCCCGGCGTCTTCTGGCGGCGGCGGGCTACCCGGGGGGACGCGACCCCGCCACCGGCCGGCGCCTGCGGCTGGTGCTCGATCTCGGGCACACCACGCAGGACATGCGCGAATCGACGGAGCTCATCGTGGCGTTTTTCGAGCGGGTCGGCATCGACCTGGTTCCCGACTACCACAACTGGCCCGCCTTTCTCCAGAAAGTGGCGCAACGCCGTTCGCAGCTCTTCCGCATCGGCTGGGTGGGCGACTATCCCGACGCCGAGAATTTCCTGCAGCTCTTCTACGGACCGAACCAGTCGCCCGGCCCCAACCGCAGCAACTACCGCCACGCGGCGTACGACGCGTGCTACCGGCAGGCGCTCGCCGCCGCACAGCCGGAGGAGCGCCTGCGCCTGATGCGCGAGATGCAGGCGATCATCCGTGAGGACTGCCCCTGGATTTTCATCCACTTCGCCCGCGCCTACAGCCTCGTGCATCGGCGCGTCCACCACTACCGGCCCCACGATTTTCCCTACGGCATGGAGAAATACCTGCGCCACCAGTGAACACCAGGGGTGGGAGGTTCAATCGTCGGTGAACACCAGGGAGAGGTCGGCCAGGGCCAGCGTGCCGCTGAAATCGGCCTCGACCCGGTAGCGGATCCGTTCGGTCTGCGCGCGAACCGGGGGCTTCTTGATGTCCATGATCCGCCGTGCCTCCTCCCAGACCTGCACACGGCTCAGAGGCAGGTCGTAGTTGATGACCATGCGCTCGCGCGCCCGGCCGCCCTCGGCCTCATGTTCATCGACCACTACGACGACCTTGACCGTGCCGACGAAGTCGGCCCCCCGCCAGGTCTGGAGCCGGGCGCGCAGCCGGCCCTCGGCGATCCCGTTGAGCACCCATTCCGGCGCCTCGAGCCGCCACTGCGCGCGCCGGTCATGGACGATGTGCAACCGGGGCGACGGCCCGGTGAAATCGCTCTCGACGGTCAGGTGCTGGACCTCGGGGCGCGACAGCCGGTAGCACCATCCCGCCAGCCGGCCTTCCTGCAGGCCATAGGGGAGCGGCGGTAGCAGGTTGCCGGTCAGATCCGACGGCACCACCGCCTCGCGTGCCGGCAGGGGCTCCGCAGGAATCACTGCGTCCTTCGCGCCCGTTCGGTGCAGCCCGACGGCGGCCGCGATGCCGCCCATCAACGCCGCCGCCAGGATGCCCCCGACCGCCGCCCGGCGCCAGCGGCGGTTGCTGGTGGTCAGCGCGGCCAGGTCGCGCGAGAGGGTGACGTCCTGCGCCATCTGCGCCGTGCTGTCGGCCGGGTCGAACTCGAGCTGGTCGCGCACCGGCTGCCGCAGCAGCAGCGGATCGCGATTAAGCAGCGGCATGGCGGCCTCCTCGAGTCCCGCCGCGCGGACGGCATCGCGCAGCGCCTCGTAGTCGAACGGCACGCGCCGGAAGCGGACGACCTGCTCGCCGCTGTCGAACAGGCAGTAGCTGGCGCGGGGATCCCCGTCGCGCGGGTACCCGACCGAACCGACATTAACGATGTAGCGCTTGCCCTCCTCCAGCACGAAATCCTCGGGCGGCAGGGGGTGCGGCACGCCGCTGGCGCCGCGGACGAACAGGCCGGCGCGGTGCGTGTGCCCGACGAACACGAGCGGGTCGGGTGTTGCCTCCCAGGTCGCGGTGGTGTCCGCCGGGTCGATCAGGTAGCGGAAGGCGCCCGGCTGCCCCAGGTCGCCATGCACGCAGGTGAACCCCTCGCCGGTCAGCGACAGCGCCGCCGTGGCCAGAAACTCCCTGGCGCGCTTCGAGACCTGCGCCGTGCTCCATTCCACCAGGATGCGGGCCTGGCGGTTGAACCGCTCGGGCGTCATCTTGCCGCACACGACGGCGTCGTGGTTGCCCATGACGAAGGCGTCGACATGGCGGTAGAGCGAGGCCAGCACTTCGCGCGGCTGCGGCCCGTACCCGACCACATCCCCCAGGCAGATGATGCGCTGCGCGCCGAGACTCGTCAGATCGTTGAGGACCGCCTTCCAGGCCGGCAGATTGGCGTGAATGTCGGACACGATGGCGTAGCGCATGATGACGCAGCATAACACTTGCCTTTCCCCGCTGTAAAAGCTAATTTTCGCGTATGACAAGCAACCCCCTCTCCCCGCTCCCCGCCGCCCCGAATGCCGAAGGACGCCTGGCGGCCTGGCTGCAGGACGCCCTGGTGAAGGCCTTCGGCGAGCAGGTCGGCGACACCCGGCTCCAGGTGGTCCCCGCGACCGACACCGCCTTCGGCGATTTCCAATGCAACGACGCCATGCGGCTCGCCAAGCAACTGAGGCTACCGCCGCGCGCGATCGCCAGTCGGATCGTCGAGGCGCTCGATCCGGACGGCGCCCCCGCCAGCGCATCGGTCGCCGGTGCCGGCTTCATCAACATTGCCGTCTCCCCCGCCTGGCTCGGCGAACAACTGGCGGCCCTGGCCGCGCAGCCCCGCACCGGCCTCCCCGACCTCGGCGGCGGCCGCACGGTGATCATCGACTACTCGAGCCCGAACGTCGCCAAGCCGATGCACATCGGCCACATCCGCTCGACGATCATCGGCAACGCCATCTGCCGCCTCCACCGGGCGCTCGGCTACCGGGTGATCGCCGACAACCACCTCGGCGACTGGGGCACCCAGTTCGGCATCCTCATCCGGGGCTACCGCGCCTTCGCCGATCCCGCCCGGCTGCGCGAGGCCCCCATCGAGGAGCTCGAACGCGTCTACGTGGCGAGCTACAACCGTGCGAAGGAGGATCCCGCCTGGATGGACGCCTGCCGCGCCGAGCTCGTTAAACTCCAGCAGGGCGACCCCGACAACCTGAACCAGTGGCGCGAGTTCATCGATCTGAGCCTGAAGGAGTTCAACCGGATCTACGCCCGCCTCGACGTCGCGTTCGACCTCTACCGCGGCGAAAGCCACTACAACGACCGTCTCGCCGGCACCGTCGCCTTGCTCGAAGCGCGGGGCCTGGCGCGCGAGAGCGAGGGCGCGATCGTCGTGCCGCTCGATGACGAGGGGATGCCCGTCTGCATCGTGCGCAAATCGGACGGCGGCTACAACTACGCGACGACCGACATCGCCACCGTGCAAAGCCGCGAGGAGGAGTTCCAGCCCGACCGCATCATCTACGTCACCGACGAGCGGCAGCAACTCCATTTCCGCCAGTTCTTCACCGTCTGCCGCAAGCTGGGCAGCACGACCCGGCTCGAACATGTCTGGTTCGGCCTGATGCGCCTCCCGGAGGGGACGTTCTCGACGCGCCAGGGCAACGTCATCAAGCTCGAGGCGCTCCTCGACGAAGCCGAGCGGCGCGCCCTGGCCATCATCCAGGGCGCCTCGCCCGAGATGCCGCCCGAGCAGCAACAGGCTCTCGCGCGCGACATCGGCATCGGCGCGGTGAAGTACGCTGACCTGAGCCACGACCCGCAGAACATGATCGTCTTCACGTGGGACCGCGCCCTCGCGCTCGACGGCAACTCGGGGCCCTATCTGCAGTACGCCTTCGCCCGGCTCCGCAGCCTGCTCGACAAGTACCGTGCCGTCTGCCCGGGGCGGGATCCGGCCGCCGCGCCCCTGCTGCTGGACGAGCCGATCGAGCGACAGTTGGCCCTGCAGCTCCTGCAGTACCCGGCGACCGTCGTCCGGGCCGCCGAGGGCTGCAAGCCCAGCTTCCTGGCCGATTACCTGTTCGCCCTCGCGCAGCTCACCAGCAGCTTCTACCAGCGCTTCCCGATCCTCAAGGCCGAGCCCGCCATCCGCGACAGCCGCGCCTGTCTCTGCAGTCTCGTGGCCCGCGTGCTCCGCGAGGGGCTCGACCTGCTCGGCATCGCCACCCCCGAACGGATATAGCCAGCCCCCGCCACCCCATGTTGCTGCGCTTCGACCAAGTCTCCTTCACGTATGCCTCGTTGGCGCAGCCGCTCTTTGAAGGCGTTTCGCTGCACTGCGGCCCGGGCTGGACCGGCATTGCGGGCGCCAACGGCGCCGGCAAAAGCACACTCCTGAAGCTGGCCATCGGCGAGCTTGAACCCCAGCGGGGGCGCGTCCAGCGGCTCGCCACCGCCGTCTACGCCCCCCAGCGGACCGATGACCCGCCACCCGACGGCGTCCGTTTCCTGGAGGCGACCGACGTGTCCGCGGGCGAGTGGCGGGGCCGTCTGCGGATCGGTGTCGACTGGCTCTCCCGCTGGGAGACGCTCAGCCACGGCGAGCGCAAGCGCCTGCAGATCGGCGCGGCCCTGTGGCGGAATCCCGAGCTGCTGGCGCTCGACGAGCCGACCAACCATATCGACGCCGAGGCCCGCGCCCTGCTTCTCGCGGCCCTGCGCCGCTTCCGCGGCGTCGGTCTCCTCGTCAGCCACGACCGCGCGCTGCTCGACGCCCTGTGCATGCAGTGCGTTTTCATCGATCCGCCGGATCTCGCGGTCCGTCCGGGCGGCGTGACGGCGGGGCTGGAGCAGCAGGGCCTCGAACGGCAGCAGGTCCGTGCGGCCGACGACCAGATCCGTCGGCAGGCGGCACGGCTCGAACGGGCCGCCCAGGGGCGCCGCGAGGCGGGGGCGCAGGCCGCCGCCGAGGCGCGCGCGGGCAAGCGGCGCAAGATCCCCTCCCATGACCCGGACGGACGGGCCAAGCGCAATCTGGCCAAACTGACGAACAAGGACGGCTGGGCCGCGAAGCAGAGCGCGGTAATTGCCGGCCGTGCGCAGCGGGTGGAGGCCGGCCGTGCCCAACTTCAGGTCCGGAAAACGTACGAGATGGGTTTCTGGATCGCCCACGCCGGCCACTCCACGCGCAACACGCTGCTGGATCTCGATGCGGTCACCCTGTCCCTGGGCGACGGACGCCAACTCCACACCCCTCCCCTCCGCATCGGCCCGACCGACCGCATTGCGCTGGTGGGCCCCAACGGGTCGGGCAAGAGCACGCTGCTGCGGCATCTGCACCCCTTGTTCAACCTCCCCCCGGAACGGATCATCTCGATCCCCCAGGAGATCGACGCCGCCACGGCACGGGCAATCCTGCGCGACGTGGCGGAACTGCCGCGCGAGACCCTCGGCAAAGTCATGACCAGCGTCAGCCGGCTGGGCTCCCGCCCTGGGCGCCTGATCACCAGTGAACAGCCGAGTCCCGGCGAAATCCGCAAGATCATGCTGGCGCTCGGCGTGGTGCGCGGGCCGCACCTGATCGTCATGGACGAGCCGACGAACCACATGGACCTGCCCAGCATCGGCTGCGTCGAGGAGGCGCTCGCCGAGGCGCCCTGCGCCCTGCTGCTCGTCAGTCACGACCGGCGCTTCCTCGATGCCCTGGCCGAATGGGCCTGGACACTGGAACCGTCGATTGACGGAACGGTCTCGCTGCGAATCGCCCCGTGGCGGGCAATCGGTTAGCGACCAGGGGGGTGCGATGCATGTGCATCGAGAGGCGGGCAGAACGCGACAGCCTGGCTCTTCCGTGACGACGGGGCTGTGCCGCAGCAATTCTCAATAGGACAGGAAAGCGCCTTACGGCGCCACTACAAACGTGCAATATGGCCACGCGTTTGTAGTGTGCCCGTAAGGGCATGTTTCCTGGATTTGCCCGCCATATTGAGAAATGCTGATCAACTTGATGCACGCCGCGAAAATGTGCTAACGTGAGACGTATGCATTCGATTTCAACCATCCGGGAACCTTCGCGTTCCTTGCCCGTGACGGGTGCGTACGACATCGTCGTGGCGGGCGGCGGCGTCGCAGGGGTTGCGGCGGCCGTGGCGGCGGCGCGGGCCGGCGCCACCGTCTGCCTGATCGACAAGATGTGCGCGCTCGGCGGTCTGGCGACACTCGGCAACGTCACGGTCTGGCTGCCGATCTGCGACGGCCGCGGCCGGCAGGTCATCGGCGGCATCGCCGAGGAGCTCCTCAGGCTCTCGGTCCGCGATTTGAAGCAGGACGACCGGGCCGCCGGTCTCATGGGCGTGCCGTCCTGCTGGGAGGCAGGGGGCGATCCGGCCGCGCGCGTCGCGACACGCTTCATCGCCCGCTTCAACCCGGGCGCCTACCTCCTCGCGCTGGAGGAGTGGCTGCTGGCGGCGGGGGTCAAGCTGCTGTACGACACGCGGGCCTGCGGGGTGCACCGCGCGCGCCACCGCATCACCCACCTGATCGTCGAGAACAAGAGCGGCCGTTCGGCCCTGGCCTGCCGCGCCGTCGTCGACGCCACCGGCGATGCTGACATCTGCCACTGGGCGGGCGAGGCCACCGAGACGCTCGATAGCAACGTCGCCAGCGGCTGGTTCTACTATCTGCTCGACGGCGCCCTGCACCTGAGCCAGACCAGCCACCCCTACTCAGCCGCCCTCCTGGCCGGGGAACTCACCAGCCGAGGCTACCGTGGCGACGATGCCGACGACGTCACCGCCCAGCTCATCGAGAGTCGCGCGTTGATCCGGCGCGACCTCTCCCGGCTGGCCATCCTGCACCCCGCGGGCACCCTGCAGCCGTTCGCCCCGCCCACCCTGCCCTGCCTGCGAGCCACACGCCGCCTCGTCGGCGCCGCCTCGCTGCGCGAGGCAGACATGCATGTCTGGCGGGACGATGCCGCCTGCCTGACCGGCGACTGGCGGCGGCGCGGTCCCGTCTTCGCCATCACGCTCGACATGCTGCGCGGCGTGACCAACCGCAACCTGGCCTGCGCGGGGCGCTGCATCTCGGCCGACTGCTCGATCTGGGACTGCACGCGGGCCATCCCGACCTGCGCCGTCACGGGCGAGGCGGCCGGCACGGCGGCGGCGCTCGCGGTGCGGGACTGTGACGGCGACCTCCACAAACTGGAGATCGGCTCGCTTCAGACGGCGCTGCGTACCCGCGGCAACCTCCTCGCCCCCGGTCTAGTCGCCGCCGCCCAGGCCTGAGACGAACGGGCCGGAGGGGCATGAACAGTCGCCGACACCGCGCTCCATCCGCCCCTGGGGAGGCCCCGCCCGCCCCCGGTGATACGATCGCCGCCCTGGCGACGGCCGCGGGGCCGGCGGGCATCGCCGTGGTTCGAATTTCAGGTTCCGGGGCGTGGGCGGTCGCGGCACGCGTCGTGGCGCCACGGTCCGGAGGCGAGGCGTTCGCCGGTAATGCGGGGCGCTGCCGCCATGTGCGCCTGCACGACCCGCTGACGGCGGAAGTGTTGGACGATGGCGTCATGCTGGTCTTCCGCGCCCCGCGCAGCTATACCGGCGAGGATGTGGTCGAACTGCAGGGACATGGCGGGGGCGTGGCGGCACGGCGCCTCCTGGAGGCGGTCCTGGCCGCGGGCGCCCGCCTGGCCGAGCCCGGCGAATTCACCCGCCGCGCCTTCCTCAACGGGCGGCTCGACCTGACCCAGGCCGAGGCCGTGCTCGACCTGATCCAGGCGCGCACCGACCGCGCCGCTCAGGCGGCGCGCGCCCGGCTCGACGGGCGCCTCGGGGCTGATATCCACCGGCTCTACGACTCCCTGACGGCCATCTGCGCCGACATCGAAGCGCTCCTCGATTTCAGCGAGGATGACGTGCCGGAAGGGTTCATGGAGGAGACTGCCCGGCGACTCGGTCTCCTTCTGGAAGCCGTGCGGGCACGAGTCGCCACCTGGCATGCCGGCCATCTGCTGCGAGAGGGAGCGCTGGTGGTGATCAGTGGACGCCCCAATGCCGGCAAGTCCTCGCTGCTCAACGCCCTGCTCGGCTGCGACCGGGCGATCGTCTCCGAGATACCCGGCACCACACGGGACGCGATCGAGGAGAGCATATCGCTCGACGGAATCCCCGTGAGGCTGGTCGATACGGCGGGGCTGCGGAAAACCGACTGTGCCATCGAGGCTGAGGGTGTCGCCCGGGCCGGTACCCTCGTCGCGCGCGCCGACCTGAATCTCCATCTGCTCGACGGGTCGAGACCGCTCGATGCCGAGGATCACCGCCATCTGGAAGCGTTGTCGCCGGCGCGGACGCTGCTGGTGCTCGGCAAAGCCGACCTGCCGCCGCGCATCGCTCCCGCCGCGCTACCCTCGTGGGCCTGCGTGCCGGTGTCGGCGCGCACGGGCAAGGGGCTTGAGGATCTGCGCCGGACGCTGGGCGAACGCCTGGGAGTCGACCAGGCGGCGCCGATGGGATCCGAAATCTCGACCCGCCATCGCCGCGAGCTCGAACAGGCGGCGGACGCCATCGCCGCTTCCGTCGATCTGCTGGCCGGGCCGCCTGACGGGCTGGTTCTGGCGGCTCTCCGGCTGCGCGAGGCGGCGCTGGCGCTGGGGCGCATCACCGGGCGCGTCTGGTCGGAAGAACTGCTCGACGCCGTGTTCAGCCGGTTTTGCGTGGGGAAGTAGGCAGGGGGATGCCCCACGGCGCCAGAACCTTGCCCAGCGCCTCGCGCCCCTGCGCATAGGCGAGGACGATGCCGTAGTTGGTGTACGGGACGCCGATCACATCGAGATCGCGGATGCGCGCCAGCAGTTTCTGCGGGCTGATCATGCAGCCGCCGCAGTGGATCACCAACCGGTAGCGATTCAATGTCCCGTTCGCCTGGAATTCGCGGCCGAAGTTGTGATCGATCATCACACCGGGCCAGCGCCGCCGGATGAGCGCGGGAATCTGCACGGTGCCGATGTCCTCGGCAATACGCGAGTGGTTGCAGGCCTCGGCGATCAGGATGCGGTCGCCGGGTTGCAGCGAATCCAGCACAGCCGCGCCGCGGACAAAGTCGGCGAGGCGGCCCTGGCTGACGAAGTTGATCATCATGATCGAAAAGGTAGTCAGCGGGATGGTGGCCGGTGTCCAGCGGTTCATGATGTCCATCGCCTGGGAGTCGGTGATGATGCCCTGCAGGTTGTCGCCAAGCCGGGCGACGATGGTCTCGAAGCGGCGACGCTCGTCCGGGTCGTCAGCGCGGGCTTTAGCCAAATCCATCCGGTAGCAGACTGGCCAGGCCCAGCGCCGTGTCAACTCGGCCTCGGCCATGGCCTGCGGCCGGAGCAACCGCTCGGGCGGCGTCTCGTCGTCCATCGGGATGTTCAGCAGAAAGAAGGCGTCGCGCCGCGCGAAGGGGAGCAGGTCGGTCCGAACCGTTTTCGAGACAAAATTGGCCCGCACGAAGTGCAGCAGCTCCTGGCGGCAGCCGGCATCGACGGCGGCCAGCGTGATTTTGCGGTGGAAACGGAGCAGCGGCAGCGCGTGCTCGACCGCCGCGGTGTGGGCGGCATGGGATGGATCGAAAAGGTTGTAGACGACAAGGAGCTGCTTGTCCAGTTCGCGTGCCGCTTCGAGAATGACCTGCTCCGGCTCGAAGCCGACGGTGGCGGGGTTGACCACCAGGAGCACCAGGTCGCATTCCTTCAGCACCGTCATGGCCTGCTGCCGCTTCTTGCCGCCCAGGCCGGTGCGCTCGTCGATGCCGGCGGTGTCGACCAGCTTGACCGGGCCGAGCCCGTGGATCTCCTGCAGGGCGGCCTTCGCATCGGCCGTCGTCCCCGGCGTGGCATCGACAATCGAGGTCGCCTGCTGGGTCAGCAGGTTCATCAGACTGCTCTTGCCGGCGTTCATCTTGCCGAAAATGCCGATCTGGTCGCGAATCACGATCACGCTTTATGTTCCTTAACTAGGCGCTCAAGTTGCCAGAAATGGGCCGGAATGTCAACTTGATGGCGTGGTACGCGCGATTTCACTTGCTATTCCACCTCGCTTTCTGCCAAGATGACTGAATCACAGGCTAACATACGAGGAACCGCGATGATGAATGGCGACAAAC
>JAAYZJ010000303.1 GCA_012514915.1 Lentisphaerota bacterium
CGCTCCCAGGCGTCGCCGAGCAGACAGCCGGAAACCGCCAGCTCGGGAAACGCGACCAGCGCCACCCCCTCGGCGCGCGCCCGGGCGATCGCCGCCAGCATCCGGCGCGTGTTGTCGCGCGGCGCCCCGGGAACGACCTCCATCTGCACCAGTCGTGTCCGTACGGACGCCATCAGGCCTCTCCCGGCGTTCCGTCAGCCGGAACGATTGCTTTTCGCGAACTGCAAATCAATCGGGAACTCAGGAACTCGGGAAAGCGGGCCTCTTTTCCTGCTTGCCTGAGTTCGAGCTTCAAGAAGGTGCTTTGTGGTCGCATTAATCCGTGCTCCCAGCCGCCGCCGGGGGTGCAAGCTCGCGGTACATCGCGTCGATCAGGGCCAGTTCCCGCGCGAAGGCGACGGGATCCAGTTTCGCATGCTCCGACAGAAAACCGACAACCCCCCGTTCCGCGACCTTCGCGCGGACCTCGTCGTCGGGGGCGAAGCGGTTGCCCTGCTCGTCGGCCGCCGCGAAATGGAGGGCGGCCGCCAGGCCGCGGCAGATGGGGCCCGTGTCGCCGCCCGTCTCCCGGACGAGCCGCAGGGCGCCGACGAACCGGTCGTCACCGGCCAGCTTGCGCGGCAGGTCGCGGCCGACGCGGAAGACGGTGTCGCCCAGGGCCTGGTTGCGGAAGCGGCGCAGCAGGTCGGCGACATGCGCGGCCTGGTCAGCCGCGGTGAACTCGCCGGGATAGCGGGCGGTCAGCGCGCGGGCGCTCGTCTCCATCGCCGCGCGGGCCGCCTCGGCTACGGCCGGGATCGCCATGGCCTCGGCGATGCGGACGCAGCCGTGCAGATAGCCGTGGCAGGCGCAGACGGCATGGCCCAGGTTGTGGATGTAGAGCTTGCGGTCGACGTAGGCCTGGAAGTTCTCCTTGAGCTCGAGCCCCGCGACCTCGGGCACGGGGCCGACAAAGCCCCGCCGGTCGGCGATGATGACGTTGTAGGCCTCGCCCCAGACCTCGAGCGGATCGCGGGCGCGGGCCTCGGCCGGCATGATCGGCACCATCTTGCCGATGCTGGTGGCCACGAGGCCGACGCGGCCGTCGAGGTCGAAGTCGGCCGGAAGCCGCTCGCCCAGCGTGCGGCGGGCCAGATCGACGACCCCGTGCAGGTTCTCGCAAAAGAGGATCGAGACGGGGCGTGTCCGGCGCGCCAGCCCCGGGGCCATGGAACGGAGGACGATGGGCAGGACGTTGGCGCCCACCGAGGTGCCGATCAGGTCGGCCCGCTCCACGGCGTCGGCCACCGCCGCCGCGTCCCGCGCGTCGATCGCGTCGGCATGCTCCACATCCATGTGCGTCGGCGCGCCGGGCGGGAGCTCGTCCTTGATCACGACGCGGTAGCCGTGCCGCGCCTGCAGGGCCTGGACGATGTCGGGGGCGGTATCGACGAAGCGGATGTCGTACCCCGCCCGTGAGAACAGGGTGCCGACCAGCGAGCGGCCGATGTTGCCGGCGCCGAAATGAACGATCAGAGGAGGTGTGCGCATGGGGAGGAGGGGGGCAGGGGTTCAGGGTTCAGGGGAAACACAACTTTGTCGCGAGCTTTGTCGTGAGCTTTGTCGACCGTGGGGAGAGAGGAAACCGCGATTGGACGCGAATGGACGCGAAAAAAAGGAGTAAGCGGGTGGAGTAAGTGCCGGAAGCATGCAAGGGCCTTCAGGCCCGAGTACGCTGCAACCGGGCTGGTACACGGGGCTGAAGCCCCTGAATAACTTCCGCCTGAAGGCGGGACTCCGACGCGACAGCGAGCCGCCAAGCGCAGGCAGGAATGCCTGCGCCACATTGGGGCATCGACCCACGACAAAGGTTGTCAGGCCGGGGTTCATCACACCACATGCGGAAACGGAACCGGCGAGGGATCGCGCGGCCAGGCCGTGGCCAGCCGCTCGGCGATGCGGGCGAGGGGCGGCAGATCGCGCGCGCCGTCGCGCCCCTCCACGCTCGTCGATCCGACCCCCACGGCCATGCGCAGCGCATCGGCGGGGCCGAGCCCCTGCGCGACGGCCGCCAGAAAGCCGGCAATCGTGCAGTCGCCCGCCCCCGTGGTTCCCGCCACCTCGACCGTGAAGCAGGCGGCCTGCAGCGCGGCGCCGGCCCAGGCGGCCGGGTCGGACGGCCCCGCGCGGCCGCAGGCGGCGAGCCGGGCGGCATCGCGGGTGGCCTGCAGGTAGGCGCCCTGCTTGCCGAGTTTGAGCATCACGACGGCCGTGCCCATTTCCGTCAACTGCGCGCAGAGGCGCTGCACGTCGTCGGCGCTGCACCCCCCGAGCGGCACGCCGGCCGCGCTGCGGTCGCGGACCGCCGCCCCCCGCACGGGATCGAGCATGTAGGCGGTCTCGTCCAGGCTGGGGACGAAGAGGTCGACATGCGGCAGCACGCGCCGGAGCAGCGCCCGCCAGTCGATCCGTCCCGACTCCGAGGCGGGATCGGGAAGCGTCATGTCGAGCGAGGTGGTCAGCCCGGCCGCCTTGGCGCGCCGGTAGAGCGCCTCCAGTTCGGCCCCGTCGCGGGCATACATGCGGCGCATCAGCGGCGGATAGCCGAAATGGAACAGGTCGCCGCCGCTCAGGAGCGCGTCGGCGACATCGTCCGAACAGAAGGTGTGGTTGGCGCCCGGACAGTGCCAGAACATGCGGTCGATGCCGGGAGGCGTGATGCAGATCGAGTACGAGGTCGCGACGGCGGGATCGACGATCATGCTGTCGTCCAGGCCGGCGCCGACGCCGCGGTAGTTCTCGAGGACCGCGCGGCCGAAGGCATCCTGGCCGACCTTGCCGGCCAGACGGACCTTCAGCCCGAGCCGGTGCAGGGCCAGCCCGGTGTTCGAGACGGCGCCGCCGGTCGTCACGCGCGCACCGCCCACCTCGACCAGCTTGCCGGGAACCAGCAGCGACTGCAGTCCCTCCGTCAGCGGGGCGAACTCGGGATGGATGTCCAGACAGACGTGTCCGGCGACGATCAGCGTGGGGGTGTCAGACATGGTTGTTGCGCGATGGTGGGGTGGCCTCCGCCCGGGCGGCCCGGCCAGAGAGCCGGCCTCCGTCCCGACGGATCGAGTGTTGTCGGCGTTACTTTACACCATCCCGGCAAGCGATGGCAAAACGAAATGCGCCCCCTGCCGGAAGTTCGGTGTTGTCGCCTCTTCCCGATTGCGGTAATATGATGGCCACATCGGCGCGGGTTGTCCGCGCGAAAGGGATGAGTCAACGTGGGTGAGAAAGCGAAGCCGCTGAAATACCGGCGCGTCCTGCTGAAACTGAGCGGCGAGATTCTGCGCAACCCCGAGACCGGCGACTGCATCTGCCCGCAGGTTGTCGCGACGATGGCCGCCAACGTGCAGCGTGTGGCCGCGCAGGGGTGCCAGGTCGCGATCGTGATCGGGGGCGGCAACATTTTCCGCGGCGCCATCGGCGAGGCGAGCGGGATCGACCGGAGTTCCGGCGACTACATGGGCATGCTCTCGACGATCATCAACGCGCTGGCGCTGCAGAACGGCCTGGAGAAGGCCGGCCTGCCCACGCGCGTCATGACGGCCGTGGAGATGCCCAAAGTGGCCGAGCCGTTCATCCTGCGGCGCGCGCTGCGCCATCTGGACAAGGGGCGGGTCGTCATCCTCGCCGGCGGCACCGGCAACCCCTACTTCAGCACCGACACGGCGGCCGCCTTGCGCGCCAGCGAGATCCAGGCCGATGTCCTGCTGAAGGCCACGAGCGTCGACGGCGTCTATTCGGCCGATCCCCGGCGCGACCCGGCCGCGGTGCGCTACGACCGCATCAGCTACCATCTGGCGCTCACCCGCCGGCTGCGCGTCATGGATTCGACGGCCTTCGCGCTGTGCATGGAGAATGCGATCCCGATCATCGTGTTCAACTTCTTTGAACCCGGCGCTTTCGAACGCGTCGTCACCGGCGAGAAGGTGGGGACGCTTGTTGAACAAGACCCCGACGAATAGGAGAGACCCCCATGGATAATCTCGATGCCGTCCTGCACGATGCACTGGACAAGATGAACAAGAGCTGCGCCCTGCTGAAGGAGCAGTTTTCGGGCCTGCGGACCGGCAAGGCCTCGCCGGCCCTGGTCGAGAACGTCTCCGTCATGTACTACGGCGCGCCGACGCGTCTGCGCGACCTGGCAGGCATCTCCACCCCCGAGCCGCGGCTCATCGTCATCAACGCCTTCGACCCCTCGGCCCTGCGGGACATCGAGAAGGCCATTCTGGCCGCCAATCTGGGCGTGACGCCCATGAACGACGGGCGCGTCATCCGCGTGCCGATCCCCGAGCTCAACGAGGAGCGCCGCAAGGAGATCGTCAAGGTGGCGCGGCGGCATGCCGAGGATGCCCGGATCTCGGTGCGCAATGTGCGCCGGGACGCCAACGAGATGATCAAGACGCTGCAGAAGGATGGCAAGGTCAGCGAGGATCAGCGCGACCAGTCGCTGGCGAAAATCCAGAAGGACACCGACGCGCACATCGCCAAGATCGACGCCGATCTCAAGGCCAAGGAGGCCGAGGTGATGGCGGTCTAGCCGCCGCCGGCGTGATTTCTCCGACCCCGAACATGAGGATGTGAAACATGGCAGACCAGGATAACGCCGGCACCCCGGGCGGGGGGCCCGTCCCTCCGAAACAAATGCCGTTCAAGCCGCTTGCCCCGACCCCGGCCGCCAACAAGGAACAGCCCACCATCGCCATCCGCCGTCCGGTTCTACGCCGTCCCGGCGAGACGGCGGCGCCCGGCGCCGGCGCCGGCGCGGCCGAACCGGCGGCCGCCGCCCGGCCGCCCGTTGCGCCGGTTACCCTGCCGGATGCCGCCAAGCGGAAAACGACCCGGATCGAGCTGCCCGAGGCCCTGCCGGGCACGGCGGATGACGGCGAGTTCAAGACGGTCAAGCTGCGGCCGGTCCAGCCGCCGCAACCGGGCAGTTCGCCGTTGCCGGCCGGGCCCAAACCCCCGACGCCCTCGCAAGTGCAGGCCGCGAAATCGAAGACCTCGCGCATCTCGCTCGAGGCGGCCTACGGCGCCAACGACGAGGCGCCCGACAGCGGAGCGCCCAAGACCATCCGCCTCAAGCGGCCCTCCGAACTCGCCAAGGGGGCGACGGGGCCGCTCGCCGTGCCGGTCGCCACCGCCAGGAAGACCTCGCTGATTCCGCCGCTGGCCGCGGCGCAGCAGTCCGCCACCGCCCGCCTCCCGACGCAGGCGTTGAACGAGGCCACCGTGCCGGCCGCCGACGAGGACAACAGCCCCACGCGGCGCAAGACGATCAAGATCAAGC
>JAAYZJ010000304.1 GCA_012514915.1 Lentisphaerota bacterium
CGCTACGGTCTCATGCGCCAACTCCTGTTCCAGCTTGTATTTCCACGCCGCCATGCCGACTCTCGTTGCGCGGGATCACCAGCTTCGCGAATCGGGGACGTCCATCCAGCGGCCGCCATCGGCGATCGACAGTTGGCTCACGAGTCCGGGCAGGGTCATGTCCATCGCCTCGTGGATGCCGATCACCGGCGGCCGCGTGCCGCGGACGGCGTCGATGAAGTCGAGGATTTCGAAGTAGTCGCCGCCGCCGTGACCGGCGCGGGCGGCCGCGGCTCCCTGCTCCCGCCACATCTCAGGTAGGTACTTGTCGGCCAGTTCCTTCAGGTTCTGGAACGCTTCGAGGTCGGTCCAGGCCAGCTCGCGGCTCAAGGCGCGCAGCCAGATCTTGTTCCGGTCGCCGGGACCGCCGCGCGACGATTCGTAGCAGCCGTCGGTCCCCTGCAACTGGTAGTTGGTCATCGCGTGCGGACGGTCCGAGAGCATGTCGACGCGGATCTTGATCAGTGCGCCGCGCGCCGTCTTGCCCAGCAGGGTGCTGGAGGCCTGCGAATAGGGGGCGCCGGTGTGGTCGCTGTGCCGCACGCCCGTCCCCTCGCAGCAGACGCGGACGACCCGGTCACCGGGCATCCATTGCAGGATGGGGCCGAGGCTGTGCGTGCCGTAGGTGATGCCGTCGATGCCGGTCTGCCAGCGGCGGCGCCAGGGGGTCAGGTGCTCGTTCATGTGCTTGAGCTCGTGCAGATACTCGCCCTCGGCATAGTACGGCGTGCCGAACAACCCCTGCCGCGCCAGTTCCTTGACGATCTGGTTCGGCTTCATGTAGGTGTAGTTCTCGGCCATCATGTAAACGCCCTTGCCGGCCTTGCAGGCGGCCACCAGGGCGCGGCACTCGTCGATCGAGACGGCCGCCGTCACCTCCGACAGCACATGCAGGCCGCGCTCGAGCGCGGCGATGGCCATCGGGGCGTGGTGCTGCATCGGCGTGCCGATGATCACGGCGTCGAGTTCCGCCCGGTCGAGCATCTCCTCGTAGTCGGTGTATTGCTGGCGGGCGCCGAGCCGCTCGCGTGCGCCGGGCAGCCGCTCCGCGTCGGTGTCGCAGACCGCCTGGATCGCGACCTGCTGCACCGCGTCACAGGCGGTTTTGAAGCTGGCGCCGCGGCCGCAGGCGCCGACGATGCCGAGTCGAATGGGCTTGTTCATGTGCGGTTCTCCGTTGGATGGGATGGGTGGTTCAAGGTGCGCGGCTGCCGCGCGGATCATCTCCGGCCGTGCTCGCGGTAGTGCCGTAGCCCGTCGATCAGCATGCGGATGTTCGCCTCCGGCACCCCCGGGGCGATCGAGCTCGAACAGCCCAGCATCAGCCCGGTCCGCGGGCCCTTCGCGACCAGCCAGTTGAGCTGGTCGCGCACGTCGGCCGGGGTTCCGTGCGGCAGCGTGGTCGTCACCGACACGCCCCCGATGATGAACAGGTCGTCGCCGTCGCGCGTCTTCATGCGGCAGATCGCCTCGTAGTCCATGCCGTCTTCGTACTGAAAGCCCTGGAAGCCGCCG
>JAAYZJ010000305.1 GCA_012514915.1 Lentisphaerota bacterium
AGCCTTGCCGCCCGCCGTGGAGGGCGCGTCGGTGGTCGGCTTCGGGGACTCAGGACCCCGGACCGGGGACTCAGCCTTGCCGCCCGCCGTGGAGGGCGCGTCGGTGGTCGGCTTCGGGGACTCAGGACCCCGGACCGGGGACTCAGCCTTGCCGCCCGCCGTGGAGGGCGCGTCGGTGGGCGCCGCCGTGTCGCTCCCCGCGGCGGTCTTGCCGCCGTCGGTGGTCGGCTTCGGGGACTCAGCCTTGCCGCCCGCCGTGGAGGGCGCGTCGGTGGGCGGCTTGGCCGCGTCGGGCGCGTCGCCGCGGGCCGCAGTCTTGCCTCCATCGGTGGTGGTCTGGGGCTTCTTGCCGTCGGCGGCCGTTTGGGTCCGGCCGCCGTCGCCGGCCGTTTGCGGCTTCAGCTTCTGGGCGGCCTCGACCTGCCCGGCAGCCTTGCGCGTGATCGACTCGGGTGTCTCGCCCATCTCCGCCAGCTTGGCCCGGCCTTCCTCCGGCGAAATCTTCAAGTCGGCGACCTCGCGCATGACCTCCATGCCCTTCTCGACCTGATTGCCGACCTTGCCGCCTTCGGCCTTGACCCGCGGATCGGAGACCTTGTCGTACTGCTTGACGGCCTGGCGCATCTGCTCGTAGTCCTGCCGCACGGCGTCGACTTCATTGCCCTTGCCGCGCGATTCGGCCGCCTTGTTGGCCGCCTGGTTGCTCTTGTGCTCGATGACGCGGCCGAGATCCTCGGGGTTGTCGAGCCGCTGGCGGTGATCCGGCGCCTGGCCGTCCTTGCCAAGAATCTTTTCCGGTTCCTTGTAGGATTCGAGGCTCTTGCTGTCGGTCACCTCGACCGCCTGGCGGTGGGCGGCCTCCTTCGGCGAGGTTCCCTTGCCAAAGGTCTTCTCGCCCCCGGCGGCCTTGAAGAACGCGTCCTCGACCACCGGCTGCGACAGGGATGCCGGCACGTCCTTTTTGCGCACCCGCACCGTGACGTCCCAATCCTGGCCGACCTTCGGCGCCTCGCCGGGCTTGCGGTAGTTGGTGGGCTCGAACACTTCCACGTCGGCCGCAGTTATCGGATCGTTGGGGTTCTTCTGGTTCCACTGGCGAACCATTTCATCCTTGATGTTCTGCTTCGTGGCGCTTTGGATCGAGCGGGTTTCCAGATTGTGCGCGTCGATCAAGTCGGTTCGACCGCTTCGGTTCAGTTGCTGCACGGCCAACGGATCGCTCTGCAGATCGAGGGTTGCCTTGCGTATTCTATCGGCATTGCCCGACTTGACGGCATTCTCGAACGTGGTGATGCGCCGCTTGGCCTGCGCGTTCGCCGCCTTCCAGGCCGTCTGGCGGACGGGATCAACCGACTTCGAGCCGGGAACCAGGCGATCATCGACGTTCACCTTGCCCGGGCGGCGCCGGGGCGGCGCGGGCTGCTCGGCCCCGCCGCCGCTGTGCACGGGCATCGACCGCGAGTTCGGATCTTCATCCCGGTCGTCGGGCGCGCCCTGGGCGCGCGTCGTGGCCAGCAGGCAGCCCAGGCCAATGCCCATCACCATCATGTGCAGGGTGGCGCTTGACCTTCGGTGCGCGCTTTGCATGGCGTCTCCTCTCGTTCGCGCGTGCTAATTCTTGGGGAACCGGACTTCGATCCGTTCCGAAGGCGGGCTTTCCAGCCCGGCTTCGTCGATCGCGGTCACATAGATGGAAGCGCCGCGCCCGAGCTTGTCGGCCCCAAGCACCGCCACCGGATCGGCTGTGGACGCCAGTTGCGTGGCAAACAAGAATCGCTTGCGGTACACCCGGAAGGCCGTGATCGCCGCGTCGGGCGGTTCCCAGCTCAGCGTGGCCACGCCCTCTTCCACTTCCGCGTTCAGCCCGGAGGGCGGTGCCGGCAGTGGGCGCGCGGTGCCCGGCGTCTCGTCCGACCAGGCGCTCTCGTGCGTGTGGGCATCGACGGCCTTGACGCGGTAGCGGCGGTTTTCGCCGGGATCAAGGCCCGTTTCCTCCGCCCCGCAGGTCGCCACGCGGGCGATCTCGCGCCAGCGCGAACCGTTGCCGGCGCAGGCCTCGACGACGTAGGACGCGATGTCGGGCTCGGGATTGGCATCCCACGTCAGCGCTACCGTGCCGGGCAGGTCGTCCGTCGTCCGCAACGCGGCCGGCGCGACCGGCGCCGGTTTCGTGACCGCCTGGGCCGTCTCCGACCAGGGGGAGCGGGCCTCTGCCGTGTTAAAGGCCCGGACGCGGTAGGCATAGGCGGCGCCATCCTTCAGGCGGCCGGTCGGCGCCGACGCGCGCGCGCCGGCCCGGTCCAGCAACCGGGTGGTTTCGCGCCCCTCGAGTCGTTCCACGACGACCCAGTCGTCGGTGCCGCCCGTGGCGCGGGCGACCTCGTAGCCCACCACCTTCTCGTCGGGCGACGGTTCCCAGGCGACCTCGACGGCACGCGGCAGGCCTTCGACCGTGTGCAAGCCGGCGGGCGCGGGGGGTGTGGCGCGGGTCGTCGCCGGGACCGCTGTGCACCAGTCGCCCTGCGCGCCGACGCGGTTGACGGCCCGGATGCGGTACCAAAAGGTGGCGGCATCGGGCAGGGTTCCCGGGTCGCGGCGGCCATCGAGATGGTTCCGGGCGACCGGATCCTGGACGGAGGCCAGCGGCGCAAAGGGTCCCTCCGGGGTCTCGGCGCGCTCGATCTCGTAACCGGCAATATCCGGCTCGGCACCCGGCGTCCAAGCCAGCGGCACGCAGCGCACCTGTTCGGATGTGGCCAGGAAGCCGGCTACGGTCGCGGGGGGCGGCTGGGTCTTGACACGAACCGGGGGCGAGGGCTCGCCCACGGCGCCGACGCGGTTGACGGCGGTGACCCGGTAGCGGTAGATGGTGCTGTCGGCCAGATCGCAGCCCGCGCGGCCACCGTCGGTAAAGCTGGTCTGGCCCGTCTCGCCCCGCAGTTGCCAGACCGGAGGCTCGGCATCGGCGGCGCGCTCGACACGGTACCGCGCGATCCCCTCCGCGCGCGGCGGCGTCCAGGCGAGGGCGACGCAGCGCGAGGAGGGGGCTTCGGCCTGGAGCTTTGCGGGAGGGCCGGGCGGCGGTGCCGTCATGCTCTCGACCACGGCCGAGGGCTTGCTGGCGGCACCATCGGCCCCCAGCGCGACGACCCGGTAATAATAAGTGGAGGCATCCTGAAGACCGCGATCATCCATGAACGCGCCAGTCGACGGGCGCACCTCGGCCACGCGGGCAAACGGCCCGTCGGGCGAAGCGGCCCGCTCGATGCGCAACCGATCCGCCGTCGTCATACCGGTGCTCCAGCTCAGCGCGACCGCGCGCAGGCCCATGTCGGAGGCCTTCAGGTCGGAAGGTGCCACGGGGGGGACGGCGGGCTGGGGCGGCCCCGTCGCCGCCCGTCCGGCCCGTGCCGGCGACAGGCTCTGCTGCCGCGCCCAATCCTGGTAGAGTCCGCACATCAGCTCATGCACGACGGCCCGGGCATGCGCGGCCAGGGGGGTGTTGGGACTGTCGGCCATCTGGGCCAGGTCGGAGCTCCAGACGATCCGGCCGCTGGCGCAGTGGATCAGGCGCACGGCAACCCCCACGACGGCGTAGGTCTTGCCGCCCTTGGCCTGCATCGTGTACTCGTCCACCGTGCCGATGACCACACCCTCGGCGCCCAGCATGCGGGCGACTTCCACGGCTTTGGATTCCGACAGGCCGGCCAGCGCCAGTTCCGTCTCGCCCAGCACGTTCGCCATCTGGCCGCGCTCGACCAGCGTGTACTTGCGGGTGCGGAGGATTTCGGTGACCACGAGATCGGAGACGGAGGCGCCGATCAGCTCCGTCGGGCCCTTGAACGGCAGCACGGCCACCTTGCTGATGTCGACCCGTTCGGGCGCGACATAGACGTTGGCCCGCGACTTGCGGGCGGCGAAATAGGGATCCGTGCCGGCGGTCGAGGCACATCCCGCCGCCAGCGCCAGGAGCAGAAGCACGAGGGTGGCAGACGCCACGCCACGCCAGAAGGCGGCTCCGCATGGAACCTGCCGACAACGCAATAAGTGAGGCTTCATGTCTTGTGCCGTTTCATTCCTCGTAACACCGCTCCACGCATCCACCAAGCTGCATCGACAACGTTCAAGGAGAGATTATCGTCTCCGGTTGTCGATGTCAAGAAGCCGCCTGTTTCGAACCCCACCGGGGTGCATCCCCGTTTCACTGACCGTTTTCGGCTCGCCATCGTCCTCGTCCACGTCCTCAATGCTCCTCCGTGGCTCGTCGAGGACGAGGACGAGGAGCGTTCGCTCCGCTCACTGAGGACGAGGACGATCCAATACGAACTTCTGCCGGTTGGAGCGAAAGCGACAAGAGAAGCAAGTCACCTCAACGGGGATGCCCCCCAACGGCTTGCGGGCCGTGCACGTTAACAGTAAGATGGTATGAACGAAGGCGTGAAATAAAGGATCGTATGCATACCCATGCCACGGACAGACCGATTCGCTTTACCAATCTACCTGAACATGTGGTGGGGGGCTTCCGGCCCGCCGCCGGCCCCGGCGCGGGCTGGATCCCCTTCGCCATCAAGCTCGACGACTTCGAGGGAGTCGGGCTGGCGACCGGCGCGCACAGTCCGGCGGGGGAACTGGTCCTCGACCTGGGCTTGAAGGGCTGGCACCGCCTGCGCATCGCCCACAATCCGGCGTTGCGCCTCTGGCTCGACGGCGAGACGGGCTACTGCGAGCAGCCGGGCGATCCCTCGGCCGTGCGCGACATGGTCCTGCCCGCCGCCGACTTCACCGGCCGCCGCCTGCACATCGCCCCCGTCCGCGGCGCCGACCGCTCGCTCGAGGCCAGGATATTCATGATCGAGGCCGAGCCCTGCGACGGACCCGCAGTCAACCACCGCAACCTGATCGTCACCAACGACGGCCACGGTGTCTTCTAC
>JAAYZJ010000306.1 GCA_012514915.1 Lentisphaerota bacterium
ACAGCCAACTGGCCGCCACCCTGAGCGCCTACCGCGGCGCGTTCCCGGGCGAGCAGTTCGGCCTGCGGCGGATCGTGCTCGCGGGCGGCGGCGCGCAGTTGCGCGGCCTCGCCGCCTACGTGGCCGAACGCACGGGGCTGCCGGTGACGCCGGCCGACGAGCTGCCGGGCGCGGCATCCTGCTTTGCCGACGCGGGCCGGCGCGAGGCGCCGGCGGCCGGCGCGCGCCCGGAGAAGGGAGTCGCCGGGCAGTACGGTCTGGCGCTCGGCCTCGCCCTGATGGCGCTCGACGCGGGCATCACGCCCCTTTCCCTCCTCCCCGAGCCGTTACGCGGCGAAGTCGTCTTCCGCGAGAAGAAACCCTATCTGATCGCCGCTTCGGTGCTGGGTGCCCTGACGCTGGGCGTCTTCACCGCCAGCCTGGTCCTGTCGATCCAGGCCGAGACCTCGAGCCTCGACGCCGAACGGGCCGAACTGCGACGCCGTGAGGCGATGGACAAGTCCATCACGGCGATCCGGCAGCGGGGCGAGACGCTGCGCCAGGGGGGCGAGCCGCTGCGCAGGCTGCTGCTGGGCGGCCCGATGGTGCGCGAGGTCATCTCGCTCGTCGCCAACGCCATCTCGCCCGACGACTGGATCTCGATGATCTGCGAGGAGTCGTCCTACATCCCGCCGGCGCGCAGCGGCGGCACGCCGGCAGCCGCCCCGGCGCCCACGCCGCGGACCGGCTTCTTCGTCCCCGGCTTCCGGAGTGCCGCCGCCCGGCCGGCTGCCGGCGCCAAGCCGCCAACCGAGGCGCGGCCGGCCGGGTTGACTCCCGCGCCGCCCCCGTCGGACTTCAACGTCTTCATCATCGAGGGCTACACGCCCGACATGGGGCTCGTGACGGTCAAGGCGATGATCCAACGGCTGGAGACATCGCCCCGGGTCAGGAAGGTCGACTTGCTCAGCGACGACCGCGTCCTCCCCCCCACCCTGCCCGACGAGCTCCTGGCCGAAGGGGTGGAACTGCCCAACATGCGACGCTTCGTGATCCGGCTGGAGGCGGGGCTGCCATGAAGATGAAACCGCCACGCCTCCGCGTTTCCGAACGGCAGCAGGTGCTGCTGATCATCCCGGTCGCGATCATCGTCATGGTCACGATCTGGATCTGGGTGCTGAGTCCGCAGTTCGCGCGCCGGCGCGAAATCGAGGCGCTGCGCGCCCAGCTCGCGAGCAGTGCCTACGCGCACGTCAGCCTCGAGAACCTGGCCCGGATCGAGGCCCACGAGCAGGCGCTGGGGAGCCGGCTGGACGACGAATGGTCACGGACGGTCGCCCGCCTGGCGACCTTCGAGAACCAGAAGGATCTGCGCGTGTCGGAGTTCGGCCGCATCGACTACAAGATGGAGCTCTACAAGGCCCGCATGCGGCTGTCGCGCCGCTCGGAGGAACTGGGCATCGCGCTGATCCCGCAGGATCTCGGCCTGCAGGACGTGCTGGGGGGGACGGACGCGGAGGTCCGCATCCGCATGCTGCAATTGCGCGCGGTCGAGAAGCTTGTCGATCTGACGCTGAGCCGCCGGATCCAGAAGCTCCATGCGATTCATCCGCTGGCCCCGGTCACCCACATGGGCCCCGACCGCAAGCCGCTCGTGAGCGAGTATCCGGTCCGCGCCGAGTTCGACGTCGGCTTCGACGACCTGTATCTGCTGTTCCAGGCGATCTTCGAGCAGCACCAGATCTTCGTCTTCCGCAATCTCCGCATCGAGGCGGGCCCGACGCAGCAGGCGCCGCTGCGCATCTCGGGTGTGATGAGCGCCCTGTTGTTTGAATAATATGGAACGGTTCTGGAAATGGCTCATGCGGACGGATGCGCGCAGCATCTTCCTGGTGGCGCTGCTGCTGTTTGTGGCGGTCACGGGCTGGCGCGTCTGGGTCGCGCTCCGGCCGCGCCCCGAGCCGGATCCCCGCCCGGTGGCCGCTGAAGGGCCGAAACTCTCGTCCTTCCGGCCGCTGGGGGTGATCAATCTGGTCTCCAACCAGTTCGCCGCCCAGACGCTGATCGTTCCCGTCAACCCCTTCCGTCCCACCTTCGAGGCGATGGTGCGCACCCCGGAGAGCGGCGACTTGCAGGCCGTCGTGGCGGGCGCGCCTGCCGGCGGCGGCCCGGCCGGCGACGGCGGCGGGCGCCCGGGGCATGGCGCCGGCCCCAACTGGAGCCGGCGGCCGCGCGACCCGCAGCAACGCGGCGGACCGCCCGCCGCGGGCGGCACGCCGCCCGGGCCGCCGCCCGTGCCGAAGTACGCCTTCCGCGGCATGTTCAAGCGGCCCGACGGCCGCATCGCGGCCTACGTGACGAGCACCGTCGGCGGCGGCCGCTTTCTGCAGGCCGGCGACAGGCTGGGCCCCGCCGAGGTGGTCGAGGCCACCGCCGACGGCATCCTGCTGCGGCTGGAGACGGGCGCGACGCGGTTGCTGGCGGACGGGGCGGCGCCCGTCGAGCTGGAGGGCAATTGAGCATGGAGCCACCCGCCGAGACCGCCGCCCCGGCCGTCGCCGCGCAGCAGGACATCCGCTTCTACGGCCCCGACCGGGTGCAGGAGGTCGTGGCGATCCTGCTGGAGCAGGGCGCCATTACCGAGGACCAGCTCACCGAGGCGCAGAACCGCGCGTCGCTGACGGGGCAGCCGCTCGACACGCTGCTGCTCGACGAGAGCATCATCGACGAACGCCGGCTGCTGCAGGCCTACAGCGCCGTCAGCGGCATCCCCTTCCACAAGATCGGCGACTTCAAGATCGATCCCGCCATCGTCGAGCGGGTCAACTCGCGCCTGGCCCTGCGCCACCGCGTCGTGCCCGTCCAGTTCCAGGAGGGCATCCTGACCCTGGCGGTCGCCCGCGTCCCCCCCTCCGCGATGGTCGAGGGACTGCACATGGTCCTCGAGACCCCGCTGGCGTTCATCCTCTGCACTGAAAGCGACGTTGCCCGCTCGCTGACCCACTTCTACGGGCTGGGGGCCGAGACCGTCGAGGAGCTGATCGCCAACGCCCCCGTGGACGAGGAGGAGGGGCGCGACGACGACATCTCCGTGATCAGCGATGAGACCGGCATGGTTCGGTTCATCAACATGATCATCGCCGAAGGCATCCGCATGGATGCGACCGACATCCACATCGAGCCGTTCGAGGACACGCTGCGCCTCCGCTGCCGCGTCGACGGCATTCTGCAGGAGGTGCCGCTCCCCAAGGGCGTCGAGAAACTGAAACGATCGGTCTCTTCGGCCGTCAAGATCATGGCGGCGATGGACATCGCCGAGCGGCGGCGGCCACACGACGGCCGCATCAAGGTGCGTTACGACAAGGGCGAATACGACCTGCGCGTCTCGGTGCTCCCCACCGGCTACGGCGAGACCTGCTGCCTGCGCATCCTCAACCGCAGCTCGGTCTTCACCGACCTCGACAGGCTCGGCCTCTCGCCCAACCAACTGCCCAAGATCCGGGCCATGACCGATCTGCCCCACGGCGTCATCCTGCTGACCGGCCCCACGGGCAGCGGCAAGACCACGACGCTCTACGCCATCCTCGCGCGGCTCAACACGACCGGGGTCAAGATCATCACCGTCGAGGATCCGGTCGAGTACCAGATGGACGGCATCAGCCAGGTGCAGGTCTACAGCAAGATCGACCTGACCTTCGCCAACGTCCTCCGCTCGGTGCTGCGCCACGACCCCGACGTGATCCTGATCGGCGAGATCCGCGACTCGGAGACGGCCGACATCGCCGTGCGCTCCTCGCTGACGGGCCACCTGGTGCTCAGCACGCTCCACACCAACGACGCGCCCAGCGCGATCACCCGCCTGACGGACATGGGCGTCGAGCCGTACCTGATCGCCTCCTGCGTGGAGGGGATCGTCGCCCAGCGCCTCGTGCGCCGCGTCTGCACGCAATGCTCGCATCCCGACGACCTGGCGCCCGAAATCCGCGGCGAAATCCTCGCCTGCTACCCCGACTTCGCCGGCAAGGAGCGCTTCGTGATCGGCAACGGCTGCCCCAACTGCGCCTTCACCGGCTACCGCGGCCGCAGCGCGATCAACGAGGTGATGGTGATGAGCGACCCGCTCCGCAGCCTCGTCGTGCGCCGCGATCCGGCCAACATCATCAAGGATCTCGCCATCGACGAGGGGATGATCACGCTGCGCCGCGACGGCTACCTGCGCATCGTCGAGGGGCGCACCTCGCTGGAAGAGGTCCTGCGCGTCGTCGGCAAGGGGGAGTAGGTCAAAGGTTTACAAGCTGCCCGCCGGGAATACGCACCGGCTGGGCATCCGCGGTGATCCATACGTCGATGGCGGAGGGATTGTAAACCAGCGAGCCATCCACGGAAAACTCCAGGCTGCCCATGGCCTGCCGGTAGCGGTACAACTCGATGTTGGTGGCGTACCAGACGGTGTCATCGTGCGCCACGGCGGCGCAGAACTGCTCCATCATCTCCCAGTTGTTGTCGGGCAGGTTGCGGTCGAACTCGTAGGAGTGGCCCCACACATAGAACATCGCGGGACGGTCCTTGCGGTTGAACGCCTTGAATGTCTCCAGCAGGCCGGGCGCCTCGCGATGGTGGCAGGTCGGATGCCACAGGAGAAAATCGTCAGGGAAATCGAAGTGCTGTGTGCTCACGGTCGTGCGCGAATAGACAACGCCACATGCACGGAGCGCCTCGACAACCTCCGCCGACGTCGCGCCGTTGGGATAGGACATCCCGGTCACGGGATAGCCGACGATGGCCTCCAGGTTCCGACGGTCTTCCCACACTTCGTTGAACATGACGTGCCGCGGCACAAAGGCCAGGGTGGGGTGCGAGACCGAATGGAGCGACACTTCATGTCCCGCGTAGAGCGAGGCGATTTCATCCTTGCCGACGCCGGTCGTGCGGCCGGAATTGAGATGGAACGTGCTCTTCAACCCGTACTTGTTAAACAGCGCCACGAGTCGCCGGTCCTGCAGCACCCCGTCGTCATAGCTGAATGTCAAAGCCTTGGGTTTGCCTCCGGGGAATAAATTGAGATAGGCCTTCATGTAATTTTGCATCGCTTCATGTCTCCAAGCGTCCGTGGAAAGAACCGAACGAAAACCGTACTCCAATCCAATCGCGTGGTCGGCACTGTCTTTCACAAGTCTACACGCACGGCGATTGGCAAAATGAAGCATAGAGGATCGGAGATGGGAGTGCCAGCGGAAGTATTCGGTTGGCGATGCTCGGTTGGTGGCCGGGGGCGCGATGATGGCGCATCGAGAGCGGGCAAACTCACGGCTATCCATGCACGATGAATCGCGCGGATGAGCGAACACTAGCGCATGAAGCGACCGTTGGAGAGTGCGAATGTTGAGTGCGCGCGGCTCCGCGCGCTCTCCCGCCGCCTGCGGCGGTGAAAACCAGTTCGGGCACAGGGTGATGCGGCGGTACGGCGGTTCGTCACCCGGCCGCGGAGCAGGCTCCGCGAAAGAAAGCGCGTGCAGGCACGCGCAAAAAAAAGTTGCGCGCAATCGTGGCTGCTTGATGCGCACCCTTCGCACGGTTGCACGCAGTCACACGACCCCTCCGTGCAGTGGAAGTGGAGCGATGGCTCCCAGCCCAGATGGCTGGCGCAGGTGGCTTCGAGCGTGCCGACGGCGCCCGAGGCGAATGCAAAGCGTGGCGGGCTTGACAATCGCACACCCGTCAACTATGTTTCGACCATGCGTTGCCCGGGTACTGCCGGGCGCCGGCCGGGGTATCCACTGTCGCCCGCGCGGTGCCAGGCGGCGGGCGAGGAGGCCGGCCGACCACGCACCGGCCCGCCGGCAAGCATCAAGGGCCGCACATGTCCGCATATGCCATGGGTTTGGATTACGGCACGAATTCGTGCCGCTCGCTGATTGTCGATCTCGACACCGGGGCGGAACTCGCCT
>JAAYZJ010000029.1 GCA_012514915.1 Lentisphaerota bacterium
ATGACGGCGGCATTCACCCCGACGCCGGCGTTCAGCAGGTACGTGCGCCCGTTGATCTCCATGGCATCGACACGGCGCAGGCGGTGCGGCCCTGCGACCAGCGCGACGGCCGCCCGCGTGTCGAGCGGAATGCCCAGCTCGCGCGCGACCAGGTTGCCGGTGCCGGCCGGCACGATGCCCAGTGGCCGCTCGGTGTTGACCAGCGCATGCGCGACCGCTGCCAGCGTGCCATCGCCGCCGACAGCCACAACACGGGTCGGAGCCAACGCCAGGCTCTGCCGGATGGCGGCGTCGAACGACTCGTCCGCGTCGATCTCGCGGATCGCGAAAGTTCTTCCCTCCCCGCCCAAGAGCGCCTGCGCAGCGGCTTGCAACGCGGCGCGGGTCTCGTCGGCGACAGTGGGAGCAACAATGAAGAGCGTATCCATCTTCTCGGTCCGAAGGTCTCAGCCAGCGTGCCTGTCCAGCCGGTCACCGGCGATGAAACCGGCCAGGGCGCCGGCCAGACCGTCGAGCAGGGCAGTCTCCTGGGGCAGGGCATGGCCGCAACCGTCGAGCAACTCGATCCGGCGTCGGGGCGCCGGACAGGCCGCCAGCCACGCCTGGGCGGCGGGGGTGTCGACGATGCGGTCATCCTCGACCAGCACGGCGAAGAACGGGGCATGCAGCTCGCTGCCGCGGTCGCGCAGACGGTCAACCAGCGCGAAGAGGCCGCGGTAGGTCGCCAGCGGAATGTAGCGGTCGCGGGTGTAGCCGATCCGGGCGCCGCCGCGCGTCAGGACGTTCAGGGGAAAGGCCGACTCCATGACGCGGGCCAGGGGGAGGATCGCCCGCGTAAGCCGAAACCAGCACCGCGGCGGCAGGAACGGCGCGCGGGCGGCGGAAACCTCGATCAAGGGCGCCAGCAGGATCAGGCCGTCGGCCGTGCCGGGCGCGTCAAGCTGGGCGAGCAGCGCGAGGGAACCGCCCATCGAATGCCCCAGCAGCCAGACCTCGCGATGGTCCTCGCGCAGCGCGGCCACCTCGGCCCGCAGCGCCGCGAGCCACGTGTCGGTCGTCTGCCGGGCAGCAACGGCCAGCGGCGCGCCGGCGCCGGGCAGCCGCATGGCGCGGCACAGCAGGCCGTGCGCGGACAGCGCGTCGGCCAGGCGCCGGAACACGGCGGGCGTGTCGGCGAAACCATGCACGAGCAGCACGGCGACGCCGCCCCCGCCGACGGAGAAGGGGGCGGCATCGGACAGGACGCCATCCGCGCCGCGGCGGACGCCGCGCTCCCAGCGGCGGCGGCGTCCCTCGATCATGCCGGCAAAAAGCAGATTGGCCGCCAGCCAGCAGGCGGCGGCAAGCAGCAGCCAGTCAGTCATGACGCACCAAACGGTCATGGCCATGACCGTACCACCCTGCATCATCATCTGTCAATTCAGAGTTGAGCGTTCAGCGTTCGGCGGTGAGCGCTATTTTTTTCGCGAACAGACTGCGAGGAGAACGCTCAACGCGGCACGTTTACCGCGGAACGCTCAAGCGATATTCCGGGACTCGCACCCGCCGGTCAAATGCATTAAACTTTCCCGATCAACCTTCCGGAGCGCCTCATGAAGAACATCGATTTCAAGCGTCTGCCCAGTCCGATCGCCCGTTACCGCGACGAGGTCCGGTCGCGCGTCGGCGACGAGCTTCCCGACCATGTCACGGGATGGTACAACCAGATCGCCCGCGCCCAGGCGGAGGCCCGCGAGACCGAACGGCGCGCCGTCACCGACCAGGAGGGATGGCGCAAGGAGCGGGAGCGCCTATTGGCCGATTTCCGCGCGTCGATCGGCCCCTTCCCGCCCCATCTCGTCGAGATCCGGGACGAGGGGAGCCTGACGACACCCGATGCCGTGATTCGGAAGGTGCTTTTCTCGGCGGCGCCCGACAACTGGGTGCCGGCCAATATCTACCTGCCGCACGGCGCGAGTGCCGCGTCGCGGGTACCGGCCATCGCCTCCCCCTGCGGGCACGGCATCGCCGGCAAAGCCGCCTATGCCAAGCGCGCCATTCAACTTGTCCGCAACGGCTACGCGGTGATCACGTTCGACTTCATCGGGACGGGCGAGCGGCAGCTCGTCCATCATCTCAAGGCGCTGCATCCCGTCTCGACCCAGCACAACATCGCCGGCGCCAAACTGCCCCTCGCGGGGCACACCCTGGGTTGGTTCATGCTGCAGGAGACGCTGGCGGCGGCCACCGTGCTTGAGCGGCAGCCGGAGGTCGACCCCGAGCGTCTCGGGATCACCGGCGCGTCGGGGGGCGGGTGGACCACCGTCCACGCCGCCGCCCTCGATCCGCGCTTCAAGGTCGCCGTCCCCGCCGCCTCGGTGTGCAGCTTCCGCCAGGAGGTGCAGGCCGACGATGCCGAGCAGGTCATGTTCGGCATGCAGCGCCGCGGTCTCCACTACACCGATTTTCTCGCCTTCCTGATCTGCCCGCGCCCGGTGTTCATCGTCGCCAACTCCCACGACATCTGGTGTCTGGAGGGAACGCGGCACGCCTTCGACGAGGCGCGCCGCCTGTATGCGATGGCAGGGGCCGAGACTCACATCGCCATGCAGGTCTGGGACAAGGGCCACGCCTACGAGGATGACCAGCTCGCCGTGGCCATCGGCTGGTTCAACCGCTGGCTCAAGGGCGACGCGGCGCCGGCCGACATGGCGCCACTCCCGGACGAGGCGGTGCCGGCTTTCGACGATCTGCTGATCACCCCGCAGGAGAACCTGTTCGACGCCGGCTATCCGACGCCCAACACGGTCTTCGCCCACCATGCCCGCCCCGCCCCCGCCGACGACGACCGGCCGGAGGTTTTCCTGGCCGCCATCCGCGACGCCGTCCGTCCGCCGCAACGGGAGCCCGAGTGGATCGAACTCGACCGCTTCGTGCCCGGCAACGGACTGGGGCGCCGCATCGCCTTCAGCCCCGAACCCGGACTGCTGCTGCCGGCCGACATCCTGGTTCCCGACGAGGCGCGGGGCGTGACCCTCCTCGTGGATGCCTGCGACCGGCGCGACGACCTGGACTGGCAGATCGAGGTGATGCACGCGGGACAGGTTGCCGTGCGTCCCGACCTGCGCGGCTGGGGTGAAACAAGCCCGCGCGAGGAGTGGTCCGACTGGGAAGGCTGGTCGCAGAACCGCTATTCGGGCAAGCAGGCGCGGTTGTACGGGCTCGCGCGCTTGACCGGCCACAACCTCGTGCTGGACCGCGCGCGCGATCTGGCGGCGCTGCTCGACGTCGTTGCGCAGCTCTTCCCGGGGCTTCCCATCTCGCTGTGGGGACGGCGGCAGGGGGCGCTGCCGGCCCTCTACGCCGCAGTGACCGACACGCGCATCGTCCGCCTGACCATGGAGCGCTATCTGCGTTCCTACCGTGACCTGATGGATGCCGAGCTGCCGGTCTGGCCCGTCGACGGAAACGTCGAGCGCATCCTGTGCGCCGGGCTCGACATCCCCGATCTGCTGCGTGCCTACCGGGGCGAGCTCAACTTGCGCGACCCACTCGACGCTTTGATGCGCCCGTGCGCAACCTAGCCTGCGGCCTGCTGCAACAGAAGGACGTTGCGCGCCCCCTCGAGCACGCAGGCCGTGTCGAGTTCGGTCGCGGCACCGCGCAGATCGTCGCGGAAGGCATCGAGGTAGTTCTGCGGTGGCACGTCAACCACCGGAAGATGCTGCACCTCGGCCGAGCCGTCGAAGTAGGCGTCGATGGTGGTCGAGCTGGCCTTGAACTCGACCATGCCCTTGGTGCCCCAGATCGTGAACCGCCAGTAGCAGGGGTGCGCATAGCCGACGCTCGACGGCGCCGAATAGGATACGTCCCCCATGACCCCGCACCCGTTCTCCAGTTCGAACATCATCTGGGCGGCATCGCGGAACGAGTCGCTGCGGACATCGAACGCCTGCCACTCGCGGGCCGCCGTGACGCGTGCAAAGGCGGAGCCAGTCATCCACGGGATGATGTCGAGCGCGTGCGAGGCGATGTCGTTGATCGTCCCACCGTGCATGCCCGGCTCGAAATACCAGGCCGGCCGCGTCGCGCGGTTCAGGGGATGCTGCCCGGTGAACAGCACTTGCGTGATCTTCCCTAGGCGGCCGTCGCGGATCAGGCTGCGCACCGTGGCGATCGCCCGGCTGGCGCGTAGGTCAAGCATGCAGCCGACGCGCAGCCCTCCCGCCTGCGCCAGGCGGCGAATCTCGTCGAGTTCGCCGAGGTCGGTGCACAGGGGTTTGTCGGCGATGACATGCCGGCCGGCCCGGAGCGCCCGGAGCGCCAGCGACCCCCGCTTGGCGAAATAGTCGCCGATGGCAATGACCTCGCAGGGAACCGACTCGAGGAGCTTGTCGAACGACGCATGGGTGATGGCGACCTTGCCCGCCGCCACCAGTTCCTGGCGCGTCGCGGCGTCCTCTTCACAGCAGGCGACGACCTCGAAATCGGGTGCCGCCTGCATCTGCGTCAGCAGCGATTGGATATGTCCATGGCGAAACCCTACGAATGCCACTTGGTACGACTTCTTGTTCACGGAAGGTCCTTTCATGTGAACCATGATGCCATCTTTGCGGCTGAATTCCAAGCGCTTGCGCACTCGGGAGGCGGCCGGGCGTACGATGCGACTGCATCGAGAAGCGGGTATAGTACAAGTTGCGCGATCGAACGGCTGATCAATGCGCTTTTCTTCGCCCATCTGCGCGACGCCAGGCGCATCGGAAGCCGTGATGTTGACTGCGCGTGCCTGCACGCGCAACAATTTGCAGTCGCCGATCGAGTACGCTGCTTCAGCAATTCTCAATTTGGCGGACTACGTCCATGAAACATGCCCTTACGGGCACACTACAAACGCG
>JAAYZJ010000307.1 GCA_012514915.1 Lentisphaerota bacterium
CTGATCGCCGCCTGCGCGCGCGCCAGGCTCAGGGGATCCTCGAAGGCGATGCCGTCGACCAGCCGCAGGGGGATCTCGCCCGGAAAGAGGACCTCGGCCTGCGGATCGGTCGGCAGGTTGTCGTCGAGGCCGCGGCGCGTCAGGCGGCTCGCCTGGAACTGGTTGGCCGAGACCTGTCCGTCTCGGAACAGAGCTTCGAAGCCGGCGACTCCGCTGGCGATTCCGCCTTGGCGGACCTGTCTGGCGGCGGCATTACCGACGGCGAAAAGGACGCCCGGGGTCTCCAGGCAGGCCGGCGAGACGAGCAGCACGCACCAGACATCGCAGGAGCAGAGGGCGCGGAAACGGCTCAGCAGCCGGGCATTCGGGTGCTGGACCGAGAGGTTCACATGGTTCGTACAGCGATCCAGGCGCAGCCGGTCGTTGAAGGCGATGTAGTCGAGCAGAAACGTGTCGTTCCGCTCGCGCGCCAGCGCCAGCAGCCGGTCGCGGGCCACGATGGCACCCAGCTCGACGATTCCCAGCAAGTTGTTGAGCGGAGTGAAGTGCACCAGCCGCGTGACGCCGCGCCGCCGGGCGGCCTCCACCAGATCCGCTGCGGGTATGGCGGGGGTTTCAGGCATGCCGGATCTCCGTCGTCTCCAGCGTGGTGGCATCGATTTCGGCGAGCAGGCGGGAAGGCGCGCCCGACGTGACGAGTGCGAGGGTCTGGCGCGCGCGCGTCATCCCGACATAGAGCAGCTTCCGCAGGCGGGAGCCGCTCTCGGGATCGGCGTCATCCACCGGGAGCGCGGCCTCGTTGAGATCGCAGAGGATGACGTGGTCGAACTCGATGCCCTTGATCGCATGCAGGGTGTCGACCACGATGGCGCCGGCGGGGGCCGGCCCGCGGCACTTCAGGTCGCGGACGGGGAAGCCGCGCCCGGCCAGAGCCGCGGCGAGTCCGCGTGCGGCCGCGCGTTTCGGCGAGGCGATGGCGACCGTGGCGCCCTCTCGATCAAGCGCGGCGAGGGCCGTGCCCAGCCAGGCGAATTGCCCGCCGGGCGAGTTGGCGGGCACAAGGCGCGGCCGGGGGCCTTCGCGTTCCGGCAGGACGGTCTCGGTGAAGTCGCGGCGGTCGGGCTCGTGGCTCAGCAGCGAGCAGGCGGCCTCGGCGATCTGGCGCGTGTTGCGGTAGTTGTGGCGGAACTCGACGGCGCGGCCGCGCACATTCAGGCCGGTGTCGGCCCACGAGAAGCCGCTCTGGTAGATGCATTGAGCCGCATCGGCCACCAGCGTGATGCTGTCGGTCTCGGGCTCGACCAGCCGCGCGACCAGGGCGCGCTGGGCGAAAGTCAGGTCTTGGGCCTCGTCGACCACCAGGTGTGAAAAGGGCGGCTTGAACCCCGGACGTTCCGCCAGGGCCAGCGCCAGCAGGATTAGGTCCTCCCAGTCGACGCGATCGGCGGTGTGCAACCGGCGGTTGTAGTCTTCGAGCACGGACCAGATGAGCGGCTTGTCCTGCGCCGTGACGCGGTCGGTGGTGCCGCGGCCGGCGCGTGCCGTGGCGAGGTATGCGTCGAGGCTGGCGAGGCCTCGGCCCTTGATCCAGGCGATCTCCTCGCGGTAGAACGACAGCGGCTTGTTCAGGATGGCGCGCGGCGCGCCCGTCTCGCGCGGCAGTTCCCGCAGCGCGGCCAGCACGAAACCATCGAGGGCGGGTTCGCTTTTCTCCACTTCGCGGCGCACACCAGCCAGACACAGCATCGAGCCCGCCAGACTGTGCAGGGTGCTGACCTTGC
>JAAYZJ010000308.1 GCA_012514915.1 Lentisphaerota bacterium
GATGCGCCCGATCCGCGCACCCTGCCCGCCGCGCTGAAAGGCCGCCTGGGACCGCCCCTCGTGCATCCGCTCGATCCGCGCCACGACTACCTCGAGCAGGAGCGTCTGCTCTGGGTGGAGCCTGCGGCGACCACCCGGTGCGGGGAACCACCGGCGGCGTACGGCGCGGCGCCGCCTCCGGAGGAGACGATGCCGCTCGCGGCCGACGCGCGCGGCGAGTACCGCTAGTCGGCTGTGCTAACGTGCTAAAGTTCATCTACGCGGACGACACGGAGGTCGTCCCTCCATCCCCGCGGATGCACCTCCCTGCGGATTCACCTTGACCTTTCCATGTGCCCCGGTAAGCTTATCGGCAACACACCCCAAGGAACACCCCGTATGCCGAAGATCACCGCGTTCACTTTCAACCCGGACACCTCGATCACGCTGGCCGCCGATGGCAACTCCTACACGCTCAGCCTCCCCGGCCTGACGCTTCCCGGGTGCCGCATTGGCGTGGCCTCCGACTCGCAGGCGCGGAGCTTCGCCACCGACCTCAAGCTGACCGGAGTACGGGCCGGCCGGGCGCGGATCACGGCCCGCTCGCCGCTGGGGGATCTGACGCTGGACATCCGGGCCACGCGGCTTGGCCGCGACCGTGCCCTGTCCTTGAAGCTCTCGCTCGCCTCCGAGACCGCCCACCGCTGGGTGTCGATCGCCCCGCTGGCCGGGGTCACGCTCCGGCGGGCAACCCACCTGCTGACCCACGGTCGCTCCATGGGCGGCTGTCATCTCTGGGCGCTGCCCAATACGGAGGCCGATCCCGACTTCACCAGCCATTTCCAGTGTGTCGTCTCCTTCGCGAGCACCCGGCTACATCTCTCGCACCGCCTCCGCCAGTCGCATGTCTCCACGATGACGGGCTCGATCAAGGGGGCGACCATCAGCGGCCTCGATGCCGCCACGCGCTTCGAGTTTCCCGCGGCCGGGAAGCGAATCGCCGAGCCCCTGACCGTCGCGGCGGTGCGCAACGGCCACGACGCCATGATCGCCTGGGGCGACGCGCAGGCCGGCGCCCCGCTGCCCGAAACCCAGCCCGTCGGCTGGAACAGTTGGGATTACTACCGCTGGACGGTCAGCGAGGACGCGGTGCTGTCCAACGCCGAATTCATCGCCGCCGACCCCATCCTCTCGAAGCACGTCAAACGGATCATCGTCGACGACGGCTGGCAGTACTGCTACGGCGAATGGGAACCCAACTCGCTGTTTCCCGGCGGGATGGGCGCTCTGGCGAAGCGGCTGCGGAAGATGGGCTTTGTCCCCGGCCTCTGGATGTGCCCGACCGTGGCGGAACCGCACAGCCGCCTCGCGCAATGGCACACCCACATGCTGGCGCAGAGTGAGGGCGGCGACCCCTGCCTGTGCTTCGAGTGCATGCGGCGCTACGGGTTCATCCTCGACCCGACCCGTGCCGATTCGAAGCAGTGGCTGTTCGACCTCTTTCAGCGCTACGTCGGGATGGGCTACGGGTACTTCAAGATCGACTTCCTGGCCCAGACGCTCAAGGCCCCGCGCTTTCACCGCAATGTGCCGCGCGCCACCCTGATGCGCGAGGTCATCACGCCGATCCGACAGGCCATCGAGGGGCGCGCCGCGCTGCTCGGCTGCGGCTACGTCTACGACGGCGGCAACGACCTCGTGCAGATGGTCCGGGCGGGGTCCGACATCCATGCCACCTGGCAGGAGACCCGCAAGAACGCCGTCTCGCTCGCCGCCCGCTTCTGGGCCTCGAACCGCGTCTGGATCACGGATCCCGATTTCGCCGTCTGCCGCGGCCCCGACACCTCGAACGATCCCGACCGCGGGCGACTACGCTGCATCTACGTGATGGTCAGGCCGGAGGAAACACGCCGCAGCTTCGACGGCAAGCGCTACTGGAGCGAGGGGTTCGATTCGATCCGCTACCACGAGGCCCAGGTGCTCCTGAGCCTGGTGACCATCAACGGCGGCGCCGTGAACCTCTCGGACAATCTGCCCACCCTCAACGCGCGCGGGCTCGACCTGCTGCGCCGCACGGTCGCCGCGCCGCGCGGCGGAGCTCCCCTCCCCCTCGACCTCTTCGAGACCACGTTGGTCTCGCGCTGGCTGCAGCCGACGCCGGCCGGGTTCCGCACCCTGCTGATCAATTGGGGCGAGACGGAGCAGGAGCTGACGCTCGACCTGGCGCCGCATGGCATCCATGCCGTCGCGGCGCGCAACTTCTGGACCGACGAGCCCGTGGTGATCGCCGGCAACCGGGTCCAGGCGCGGCTTGCCCCCCATTCCTGCCAACTGCTGGACTTCGACCGCCAGCAGAACTGAGGACTGCCAGCATGAACGGCGTTGCCCCTGCCGGCGGAAGCTCCCCACGCGTGCGCGCCTCGCGCGCCAGGCGCTGGTGCGCCGTGGCGGGCGGTGCGGTCGTGCTGCTGCTGGCGGCGCGGCTGGTCTCGGGCAACGACGTCCCGCAGCCGCCGCCAGTCCGCCTCGGCAGCGGCCCCCTGATGCGCTCGGTGCAGAACGAGGTCGACGCGGCGATCGCCCGTGCCCAGAACTGGCTGGTGGCCCGCCAGGCGCCGGACGGCTCGTGGGGCGGCGGCAGCCCCTATCTGACGGCCGTCTGCGCCCTGGCGCTCCACGCCGAGCAGGGACTCGGCCCGCGGGGCGGCACCGCGGCGCACGACCGGGCGTCCCGTTGGCTGCAAGACACGCCCCAGCGAACCGTTACCACAACGAGCAACGTGCTGGACATCGTCTGGACCGCCATCGTGCAGCGGGTTGTCGATCCCGACGCCGCCGTCGTCCCGCCGCTGCCCGACTGGCATGCGGCGAACGGTCCCGATCCACTGGTGCTTCTCGCCTGGCGCGAAGCGCGACTTCTCCAACCCGCGAGCGGCACCAACCCCCCGCTCCCCTCCCTGCCGTCGGCGACGAACGTGGCCCTGCGGCTGATCCAGGCCTCCCAGGAGCCCGCGCCGCCACCGGACATGCAGGCACGCGTCGCGGCGGCCGGCCGCGCCTGGAGCACGGCCGACCTGCTGGCCTGGCGCGAAACGGAGGCCCAGCGGGCCTGGTGGCTGGCGCGGGCCATCAACCGGCTCGCCCATGGCTCGCTGATGCTCACGCCCCGGCAGCCGATCGACTGGCGGCGCGACCTGGCCGACTGCTGGGTGAACCGCCAGCGCATCGCGCCGCAGGGCGGCGGTTACTGGCCGGCCGGCGGGGAACCCTCCGTCGAGGAGACGGCCTTCGCGATCCTCCTGCTACGCGAGCTGTAGCGCGCCGCGCGC
>JAAYZJ010000309.1 GCA_012514915.1 Lentisphaerota bacterium
CGCCGTCGGCCAGGCGTCGCCGGCCGTGAAGCGGTAGACGACCGGCACCGTCAACCGGGGAAGGGTGTGGACAAATTCCTGCTCGACCCCGGTGGCGTCGAAAGTGCCGAGGCGGACGAGGGTGCGCGCGGCGTCGGCCGGCGCCAGCTCGAGCACGACCGTCTGCCCGGCGCGCCCCCGTGCGCGGAGCACCAGCTCGACGGGATCGCCCTGGAGGGCCGTGGCGTCGCCGGGGGCGACCTGCAGCACGGTGGTGAACGTGACGGGGGCCAGCGTGCTGAAGGGATTGGCGACGCGCCGCAGCGCGACGCGCCAGGCCTCGCCGTAGCGGTAGCCGGGCCCCAGCAGTGCCAGCAGGGCGACCGCGAGGGCGGCCGCGCCGAGGCGACGCTTGTACCGGTTCTTGAGATTGCCGAGCGGGAGGTCGCTCCAGGAAGCGGGGGGCGGTTCCGCGAGGTAGGCCCGCACCCAGGCCGAGCGGATGTCGGCGGTAGCGGCGAACAGGACGCGGTTGATGAGGTGGTTGTCGAGCTGCGGGAAGCGGCGCTCCAGCAGGGCGGCGACGGCGGCCGGGGAGTGGCGCCTCCTGAGCATTTGCGCCAACGCGGCGACCGCCGCAGCCACCGCTGCCAGAAAGACGAGCGAGAGGGTCAGCCGGCCGGTCGTGCGCGGCCGCAGCCACAGGTCGAGCAGCGCCAGCGCGGCCCAGCAGGCGCCCAGCCCCGCCAGACCGAAACGGGCGCCCTCGCCGGCGCGCCAGCGGGTGATCCGGGCGCCGATGCGGATCAGGTTCTGTTCGAGCGGAGACATGGCGGGGGAGGGGCGGGGTTTATTTCGTCTTCTTGATCTGGCCCGGGAGAATGGGCCCCATCGATTCCAGTTGCACCTCGTCGATCAGAAACTCGCCGGCCGTGCCGCCGATGCCGACCAGGTGGATTTCGAGAAACTGGCACTTCTGCCAGAAGCCGTAGGCCAGATCGGTCATCTGTCGCGGGGGGATCTCGACGCTGGCGGTGGCCCACGTCTTCTTGACGCCCGAGAACTGGGCCGTCCCCTTCTCGCCCGCGAAGGAGAGGATCGATCCCTTGAACGCGTCGCGGACGTCGGCGTTGGTCGGCGGCTTGCTGCGGTCGGCCTTCGGATGCCACTGCTTGCCCATGGCGTAGAGCCTTCCGGACGGGCCGGTGCTCCGCGCCGTCACGGTCAGCTTGTACCGATTCCGCGCGTCGATGGGGATCGGCAGGCTCAGGGCCTGCACGCCCCAGTTGTCGGTGACCGTGCGGCTGAGCACAAACTTGAGGACGTGCTTGCGGGCACCCTCCTGCACGATCGATACGTGCTGGTGGTTGTCCTTGAGGAAATCGTGGTCCGGAAAGTGGATCAGCCAGTTGGTCAGGCCGTGCTCGAAACCGCCGTTGCGGTTCCGCATCAGGTTTTCGGCGCCCTGCGCCGACAGGGTCAGAGCCAGGGTGGCGCCCAGCAGCGCCGTCCGCATCCAGGGTGTCGTCACTTCATGCCTCCCGTCTTTCGTAGCGCCCATTCTACGGCAAGCAGGGCGATCAGGCAAGCCAGCAGCCAGCGGTTCTGCCACAGCGAGGTGTAGTCCAGCCGACGCTCCCGGCGCTCGACCACCTGAAGGTCGCGCAGGATCGTGTCCAGCAGCTCCGGCTCGGCATAGCGCCCGCCGCTGCCCGCGGCCAGGGCGCGGAGCACACGCACGTTGGCGGGGCGCTCGGCGAGCTCCTGCGACACGGCGCGGACGCCGAAGAAGGCGGGCGCCGACTCGATCGTCCTTCCGTCGAGCTCCGTCGCGGCGACCGCCTTCCAGTTGCCCGCCTCCCCTGGGGAGAAGGCGGCGGCATACCCCTGCACCTCGCGGCCGCCTGGACCGGGGATCAGGCGCGGCGCGAAACTCAGCGGGATGACCCGTCCCGACGGCGCGGTCACGTTGCAGACCAGCTGCCAGACGCGCGGCGCGGCGTCGCCCGGCTCGATCACGCGGGCCTGCAGCATGACGGGCTCGCCGACGCCCAGTGTGGCGGCGTCGGTGAACAGCTCGACGGCCACGGCGCCGGTCTCCTCGGTCGCGGGCGACATCCACTCGATCACCTGGCGCCAGAAGAAGGCGTAGGGCTTGTCGTCGGTGGGCTGCATGGCCCAGCGCCAGAGCGAGTCGGTCAGGATGGCCAGCACCTTGCCCTGGCCATATGGGCGGGACATGAGCAGGGGTTCAACGCCCGCCTCCGTCTCGGCCTCGATCAGCGTCAGGGTCGCCGCGCCGGGGGCGGCTCCCCCGAAGACCGTCAGCACGGGGGGGAGCTCGGCCGGCACGCCGGGCGTGTTGGCGAAGGCGGGATGCGCGCGCCCCTCGGCCGTCCAGCGGACGGGGTAGCGTCCCTCGCGCGGCGGGCCCGGTGCGCGGGTGAACGGCAGCAGGCGGGCCAGCGGGGTGGCGGCAATGCCCGCGGCGCCCCAGAGCCGGTCGCCGCCCAGGAGCACCAGGCTCCCCCCCCGCTCGACGAACGTGGCGATGACGGCACATTTGTCGTCGTCCAACGCGGCGGCATCGAAGTCGCCCAGAATGATGATGGTGTTCTCCGCCAATTGCTCGTTCGAGAACTCGAGCAGCCGCGTCGGCCGGTCACCGTAGGCAATGAAGGCGCCGCCGGGGCCGCGGAAATAGGCCAGCGGAGTGATCGTCGGGTTGGCGAAGAGCTCGCGCACGACGTGCTTGCTCTCGAATCGGGGGGTGTTCTCCAGGAAGAGGAGCCGGTTCTGGCTGTCGATCACCTCGACCGCCGCCACGAGTTCGTTGTCGTTGGTCTGCGCCTCGCGCGGCAGCGGGGGGATGCGGACGCTCCAGACTTCCGTTCCTGTTGCGGGATGGGGCAGGATGAACTGCATGTCGCGCGAACCGCCTTCGGGCGGCAGTTGGACGGCCGCCTGCTCGGCCACCTGGCCGTTGCGCAGCAGCAGGACGGGAAAGGCCTCGCCCCGCAGGCCATTGCCGGCGATCGTCGCCGTCAGCGGCGTGTCCCAGTTGACGACGGCGCGGCGGGGCGTTTCGATCGCGTCGACGCGGACGTCCGGCAGCGCCTCGGTCTCGTCGGGCGTCTCGAGGGCGGCGGTGTAGATCGGCGCGGGCCAGGACGCCTGGGGCCACGTCTCGCCCCGCTCGCGGGTGTC
>JAAYZJ010000310.1 GCA_012514915.1 Lentisphaerota bacterium
CCGCGGCGGCGTAGCGCTTCAGAATCTCCTCGGTATGCGCGAGCGTCGGATAGAAGCCCGTTCCCGCCAGGAAGCCGCGCCCGAGCATCTGCTGCGTGAACAGCGTGCGGAGCACATCGCCCCGCGGATGGTCGAACGCGAAGTGGCCCAGGCAGGGAAAGCCGTCGACCTTGACCGGCAGCCCCGCGCGTCCGGCGGCCTCGCGCCAGGTGCGCTGCACGGAGGCCCCCGCCGCGGCCACGTGCGCCGCGGTGTCCCTCAGACGCAGCTTGCTCAGCGTGGCCAGCGCCGCCGCGGGCCCGATACTCTCGGTCCAGTAGGTGCTGCTGATGAACGACGCCTGCGCGCCGGCCATGGCGGCCGGGGTTCCGATGACGGCGGCCATCGGGTGGCCGTTGCCGAGTGCCTTGGCGAAGACGGCCAGGTCGGGGTTGACGTCGTAGTTGAGGTGCGCGCCGCCATGGACCAGCCGCCAGCCGATCGTGATCTCGTCGAAGATCAGCAGGGCGCCGACGCGGTGGGTCTCGTCGCGGATCCAGGCGAGCCAGCCCGGTTCCGGATCGTGCGAGCGGCAGGGCTCCATGATCACGGCGGCCAGCCGGTCGCCGTGCCGGTCGATCAGCGCCTGGAAGGCGGCGCGGTCTTCGCTCGGAAAGGCGACGGTCGTGCCGCGCAGTTCGCCGGGCACGCCCAGCGGATCCAGTCCCGGCAGGAGGTGGCCGCGGAGGGCGTCGCTTGCCCCCAGGTTGGCCGCCAGGTACCAGTCCTGCCAGCCGTGGTAGCCGCAGATGGCGACGACAGAGCGGTCGGTGGTGGCGCGGGCGATGCGCACCGCCACGGCGCAGGCCTCCCCGCCGCAGCGGGCGAAGCGAACCTGTTCGGCCCACGGGTGAATCTCGCAGAGCCGGTCGGCCAATTCGACCTCCTCGGGCGGGTTCAGCGAGCTCATCGCGCCGAGGTTGAGGCGGCGCGTCACGGCGCGGGTCACGTCGGGGTCGCGGAACCCCAGCAGGCACGACCCGATGCCGTTGGTCGAGAAGTCGTAGTAATGGCGCCCGTCGAGATCCCAGGTCTCGCAGCCGCGCGCCTCGCGGAAGTAGGCCGGCCACTGATCCGGCGCCAGCATCTCGGGTCGCTTGCTGAGGAGCTGTGTGCCGCCGGGGATGCGTGTGCGGGCGTGCCGGTAGAGCGCCTGCGTCCGCCCGTCGTCCGCCGGCGCCAGGCCGAGCAGCCGTTCGGCGTTGCCGGCGAAGATGTCCTGGAGGTCCGCCGCGCCGAGCCCCAGCGCGTCGGCCGCGTCGAGCAGCGCGCGCAGCGATTCGAGCCCGACCAGTGTCGGGCGACCCTGCGGCCCGGTCTTCTCCCACTGCACCGACCCGGGGTCGAGCCAGGCGAAGCCATCGCCGACGGTCACACAGCGGCCGCGGATCTCGCTGACGGGGAAATCGGAGCCCCACAGCAGCCGCCGCGGGCCGAATTCGCGGAGGATGGCTTCCAGCGCCTCCCGTTCGCAGATCCCGGAGGAGTCGAACCAGACATTGTCGAGTCCGCGCAGGGCAGCGATCCCGTTGACGGTGTTGGGGGCGTGGAACCCGCGCGCGGCATGGGCGAGGATCAGGCGGGCATGGGGATAGCGCTCGCAGCAGGCGCGCAGCTCGCGCTGGTTGTCGGGATCGGCCAACGCGCCGTCGCGGACCAGGTGCAGGGTGATGACCAGACCGCGCGCGTGGGCCAGCGCCCAGGCCCATTCGGGCAGGAACGCCTGCAGCGGCGCCTGGAAGGTCGGCTGGACCGGGCTGAAGGTGTGGTAGGGCTTGAATCCGGCGAACGCCGGTGCCTCGCAAAGGGGTTGCAGGTCGTCCGGCGACATCTCCGGCGCGACCAGCGCCAGCGCGCGGCTCCCCGGGCAGGCCGCCGCGGCAGCCAGGATCCAGGCGTTGACCGCCGTGATCGATGACGGCCGGGGAAAGGGGGCGGGGATGAAGAGGGCTCCCGCCAGGCGTTCCGCGCCGACCTGCCGCGCGAGGTGCGCCCGCCAGACATCCGGCGTCGCTTCGGCGCCGCCGCCGGTCCAGATGCCGGTGGCAGGTTGCTCAAAGTCGGCCTGGTGCCAGAGATGCGCATGCGCATCGAACAGCCGCCGCGGAAGCCTTCGCCGAAGGTCCTCCGCCAGCCGAGCATCGCGTTCCATCCAAGTCCAGTTGTCCATGGCGCAGCCCCTACCAGGCGGTCCAGCCGCCGTCGACGCGCAGGGTCGTTCCGGTCATGTAGGCCGACTCGTCGGCGGCCAGAAACGTCACGGCGCCGGCGATTTCGTCCGGCCGCCCGACGCGCCCCAGCGGCACCCGGTCGGCCAGCCGCTGCACAAAGGCTGGATGCTCCTGCTGCACGGCCGTGCCCGGAAACGGCCCCGGCGCGACCGCGTTGACGCGTATCCCGCGGGGGCCCCAGGCCGCGGCCAGGTAGCGGGTCATCTGGACGATGGCCGCCTTGCCCGCGCCGTACTCGATGGGGTTCGGGTTCATGGGGGGGTGGTAGACGCGCGGATCGGGCGCGACGAGGCCGTACATCGAGGCGAAGAGGACGATGCTGCCGCCGGCGGACATCGCCTGCGCCGCCGCGCGCGCGAGGACGAACGTGCCGGTGATGTTGACGCGGTTGGCGGCGTCGAACTCCTCCGCCGTCAGTTCATCGACCGTCTTGCCGACCGAGCGGAACGTCGCGACCACGAGCGTGTCGAGGCGGCCGAAGGCGGCCGTCGTGAAAGCCACGGCCTCCCGGCAGGATGTCTCGTCGCCCCCGTCGAGCGCGATGGCGCGGGCGCGGTGGCCCCCGGCGACGAGCTCCGCCGCCAGTGCCCCGGCCCGGTCGGCGGCGGCGTCGGCGATGACCACGGCGGCACCCTGTCCGGCGAGCAGGCGGCAGATGGGCTGTCCCAGGTAGCCGGCTCCCC
>JAAYZJ010000311.1 GCA_012514915.1 Lentisphaerota bacterium
CGCATCGGGCAGCAGGCGCTGCGTCCCTCCCCGCCGCCTTCGCTCTCGGTGCGGGCGCGGCGGGACGCGGAGGGCGTCTGGGAACTGTTGCGGGGCGAGCTGACCGCCTCCTTTGCCCGCCTCTCCTCCTCCGGCACGGCGACCGCGGGTGCCGTGCAGGGAAGCCTCGATCTCACCCGGCTCGCGGGCGACCTCAAGCCGATCGTACCGGCGCTCCCCCGCATGGTCGGGCAGATTTCGGTCGCGGCCTCGACCCGTCTGCCGCACGACGCCCCGCGGGGCGCCGTGGCGGCGGAGCTGGTCTTCCGCGAGGTGGCCGTCGAGGGCGGCGGCGATCGTCCCTGGGTGCTCGAGGCGGGGCGTTTGACCGCCGACGCCGAGCTGCTTCGTCCTGCCAGCGGTCGCTGGCCGCGGGCGTTCGAACGGGTGAACCTTGGCTTCGCCGGTTCGCCGGGCACGCTGACCGGACGATGCGACCGCTGCCAGATTCCGGCCGGCACCAACCGGCTGGACTGGCTGATCGAGGGCGGGCAGATGCAGGCCCGTTTCGATTTGAATCGCCTGGCGACGTTCCTCCGTCCCCTCGCGACCCTGCCCCCCCGGGCGGCCGTGGCGGGGCAGGCGGTCGCCGGCCTGACGTTCGAGGTGGCGGGGGGCGTCGCGCGCGCCGCCGGCAGCGGGGCCGTGCAGGGGTTCGCGCTGACGAGCGCGGGCTGGGACATCCGCGAGCCGGATGCCCGCTTCGACGGCCGGGCCGAGTGGGAACCGGCCACCCGCGGGCTGCACCTCTCCAACCTGACGGCACGCGCCTCGTTCGGATCGCTGAGTCTGCCCCAGGCGTCATTCGGTCCCGGCGGGCTTCGCGGCGCGCTGCGGGCTTCGCTCGATCTCGGCGTGCTGTCGGGCTGGCGCAAGGGCGCGCCACGACAGCAGGCAACCGGCACGCTCGCCTTCCGGGCGCAGGCCGACTCCGGACCGCGGGGCGAGGCGATCACCCTGGAGGCACAGGGAACGGGGGTCGCGTTCATGCCCGCCGATGGCGAGCCCTGGGAGGAACCGACGCCGACGCTGGCCCTCGCGCTGCACCGCCCGACCGGCGGCGGGACGATTGCCGTGCAGCGGCTTGACCTGGCGCTTTCGCTCGGGCAGTTGCAGGGCACGGGCACGCTGCGCCCCGGCGAGTCGCTTGCGCTGGCCGGCACGCTCGCCCTTGACTTCGACGCTCTGACGCGGTGGCTGCACAGCCGCGGCCTGCAGCGCGCCACCTTTGAAGGCCGTGAGCCGCGTCCCTTTGTCTTTCACGCGCCGCTCGGTGCCGGCGCCGCCGGTCTGCTCGCCTACGGGCACGGGAGCCTGGCACTGCATCTGGCCCGCTTCAGCGGGTTCGGCCTCGAGGCCCGCCCCGCCGACGTGCAGCTCACGCTGACGAACGGGCTTCTCGGCGCCGCCTACGCCCCGCCGCTCGCGAGCGGCACTCTGCGCGCGCGCGGCGACATCGCGCTGACGACCACGCCCCGCGTCCTGCATCTCGACCGGGAGGCCGTGCAGTTGAAGGACATTCCGCTGACCGACGCGCTGCTGGATGGGCTGCACTACGTTAACCCCCTGCTCGCCAGCGCGACGGTCATCGAGGGGCGCGCCAGTCTCACCCTGGGCGACGGGCATCTTCCGCTCGACGGCTCCTATGTGCACGACACCGCGTTCGACCTGGGACTGGAGATCGACGATGCCGTGCTGATGCCGTCGGGCGTGCTGGCGCAGATTCTCGCCCACACGGGCGCCGCCAACCACTCGCTGACGCTCGGCCACGAGACCCTGCACGCCGTCTGCCGCGACGGCCGGATCGAGATCGCGCCGCACCAGGCGATGCTCCGCGATCATGCGGTGACCTTCAGCGGGCAAATCGGCCTCGACCAGAGTCTGCAATTCCTGGTCGACGTGCCCCTGACGCGCGATCTGGTCGGCGAAAAGGCCGCCGCCTGGATCGCGGGGCAGACCCTGCGTGTTCCGGCGGGCGGCACCGTGCGGAAGCCCCGCATCGACACCGACGCACTGATCCGCCAGGTCCGCGGCATCGTGGCGGAGACCGCCCGGCGCGCCGGGATGGAGCAGGCCGGGCAGGCGGCGGAGCTCATCGAGAAGCTGCGCAAGAAGCTCAAGTAGGGCGGCTAGACCAGCTTGCGGCGGATCATCTCCTCCGCGATCTGGACGGCGTTCTGTGCCGCGCCCTTGCGGATGTTGTCGCCGACCACCCAGAGGGCCAGGCCGTTCTCGACCGATGGATCGGCCCGCACGCGGCCAACCTGCACCTCGTCGCCATGCTGGACGTCGAGGGGGGTCGGGAACTCGGCATTCGCCAGATCGTCGCGCACCCGTACACCCGGGGCGTTCGCGAGGATCTCGCGGGCCTCTTCGGGCGACAACGGCGCGCTGAACTCGATGTGCAGGGCGACGGAATGGGCATAGAACACGGGGACGCGGACGCAGGTCGCCGCCACGCGCAGGCCGGGCGCGCCGAGAATCTTGCGGCTCTCGAAGAGCAGCTTGGCCTCCTCCGAGGTGAACCCGGGGAGTTCCGCCTTGAGGCCGCCGATCTGGGGCAGGACGTTGAAGGCGATCTGGCGGGGGTAGACCTCGCGGGTCGGCACCCGGCCGTCGGCCCACTCGTGCACCTGCCGGTCGAGCTCGTCGATCGCCGCGCGTCCGGTGCCGCTGACCGACTGGAAGGTGACCGCCGTCACGCGCCGAATCGGCACCCGGCGGTGCAGCGGCGCCAGGCCCATCAGGGTGATGATCGTGCTGCAATTGGGGTTGGCGATCAGCCCTTGGTGCGCCGCCAGGGCGTCGGCGTTGATCTCGGGAATGACGAGCGGCACCCGTGGATCCATGCGGAAGTCGTCGCCGTTGTCGATGACGACGCACCCGCGGCGCACCGCCTCCCAACCGAGCTGCCGCGACGCGCCCTTGGAGCCTTCGGTGCCGGCGAACAGGGCGAAGTCGAGTCCGTCGAAGGCCGCGGGGGTCGCCTCGACGACGTGGAACGTCTCGCCGCCAACCGTCTCGTCGCGCTCGGAACGCGCCAGGATCCGGATCTCCGCGGCGGGGAACTTCCGCTGGCGCAGCACCTTGACCATCTCGGTACCGACCGCGCCGATCCCGACCAAACCCACTCGATACGCTTGCTTCATAGGGACATCTTCTCGTCAGCCTTGACTACGCGGCACTCCGCCGCGCTAACAACAAGGAGGTTACATAATAGCAGAACTGCGGGTAAACAGCAAGTTTGCCGCGTTTTCGGCTGACGACCGGTGGCTGACGACCGGAGGTGCGAAGGAAGAGCATGACTGCGTGGGCAAGCGGTAGCGCAGTTTAGGAGCAAGATGTGGGGTATCCCGATCCCGTGTGCGGGTAGGCGAGACGCCGTCGCCCTGCCTCATTGGACAGGCAATGGCGTGGCCGCAGCTCACGCCAAGGTGTTGATCTGTTCGCGGATCATCCGTTCGCGCGCTTCGATCGACTCGCACAGCCGGAACTGGACGCGCGCCCGGTTGAGGTTCTGCTCGGGATGGCGCGTCTTGAAATAGACGCTGCCGGCCAGGTAATCCTGGAAAAACCGCATACCGAGCTCGAACGTGATCAAGCGCACCGAGTCGTAGAGGTAGCGGCGGTCGGCATCGGTCAGGAAGGCGCGCGCCTGCGCGAGGTAGCCCTTGCAGAAGGCCAGGCAGAGATCCATGTCGAAGACGACCTTGTTCAGGTTGAGCTCCTCCTCGCCCGCCGGGTTGCAGATAGAGCGCAGGGCGTCGCCGAAATCATAATGCAGCAGCCCGGGACTGACGGTGTCGAGGTCGATCATCGCCGTTCCCTTGCCGGTGAAGTCGTCGATCATCACGTTGTTGACCTTCGGGTCGCCATGCATGACGTGCAACTGGAGCTCGCCGCGGGCGATGGCCTGCTGCAGGACCGGCGCGAACGCGCGCCGGTCTTCGATGAACTTGGCCAGGCGGCGGGCCTCCATCGAGGCGTTCAACCGCTCCCGGCCAGCCACGGTGGCGACGGTGCCGTCGTACTTCTCCAGGTAGCGCGGCGTGATGTGGAACCCGGGCAGCGGATCGGTCAGCTCGGTCTGGTCCAGGTCGTTGACCAGGCCGTGGAAGTGGGCCAGGACCGCGCCGCACTCGGCGGCGTGCTCGGGCCCCTGCGTCTCGTTGAAGGCCGTGGCCGAGGCGATCTTGGTGATCACGCGCCAGGCGTCGCCCCGGTCGTCGATCAGGCAGTCCTTGCCGTCGCGCGTCTGGATCAGCTTGGGCATCTGCCAGACGCGGTCGGACTGCTCGGCCTCCTCCTCGAGCTTCCGGTGTGTATGGACGGTCAGAACCCGCAGGTTCGCCATGATCTGCTGGGGGTTCTCAAAGACGGCCCGGTTCATGCGCTGCAGAATGACCTGCCGCTCGTCGAAGGTGTTGCGGAAGATCGCCAGGTAGGTGTCGTTGATGTTCCCGCCGCCGTTCGGGTTGATCGTGACCAGCCGCCCGGGAATGTCGAACTTGTGGATCAGAACGGAGAGTTCCATGAAAACGGCCTTTTGCTTGTTAGTTCTTCTCTCAAACCGCGCTGGACTATACACTTTCCGTCGCCGCGCGTCGAAGCAATAAACACGGTTCTCGATTGCGTTTGCCCCCGGAATCTGCCATGCTAACGTCCATTCCGGCAGTCTGATTCATGCCGGTTTTTCCGAGGAGTATTCACATGGCGCTCAATCTTGTTCGGCAGATCGATGATCGCGTCCCCGTCCGCAACATTTTAATCAGCGTGTCGGACAAGACCGGCCTCGAAACCCTGGTTCCGGGGCTCGTCCGGTGTGGGAGGGACGTCAAGCTGTTCTCGACGGGCGGCACCTACACCGCCCTGGCCGCCCTGCTGGGGGAGACGCTGGCGCGCCGGCATCTGGTGGCCGTCTCGGACTACACCGGCCAGCCCGAGATGCAGGGGGGGCTCGTCAAGACGCTCGACTTCAAGATCTACCTCGGCTTGCTCGCCGAGACCTACAACGACGCCCACCAGGCCGACCTGCAGCGCACGCAGGCGGTGCGCCTCGACATGGTCGTCGTCAACCTCTACCCGTTCCGCCAGACGGTCGCCCGCGACGGTGTCACGCCCGAGGAGGCCCGGACGAACATCGACATCGGCGGCCCCTGCATGGTCCGCGCCTCGGCCAAGAATTATCTCCGCGTCGCCTCGGTGACCGATCCCGCCGACTATGGCCCCCTGCTGGAGGAACTGTCGGCGCCGGGCGGCGCCCTGGGTCTCGAGACCCGCTTCCGCCTGATGCAGAAAGCGTTCCGGCACACGGCCGTCTACGACGCGGCGATCGCCGACCATTTCGCGGCGATCGCGCCGACGCGCGTCCGCGGCACCTACACGTTCCCCGCCCGTCCCTCCGCATGATCGACCTGCACGTCCATTCCAGCTTCTCCGACGGCACCGACACGCCCGAAGCGCTGGCGGCGCTGGCCCGCCGGCGCGGCCTGCGCGCGCTGGCGCTGACCGACCATGACAACACGGCCGGCGTGGCGCGCTTCCTCGCGGCCTGCCGGGCGGGCCACCTCACGGGGCTGGCGGGTGTCGAGCTCAGCGCCGCGGTTCCATCGGGGACCCTGCATCTGGTGGGGCTGGGCATCGACCCCGGCTGCGCGGCGCTGCAGGCGGCGCTGGAGCAGGTCCAGGAGGGACGCGGGGGTCGCAACCGGCGCATCCTCGGCAAACTGCACGACCTCGGCTTCGACCTCGACTGGGCCGAGGTCGCGCGCCAGGCCGGCGACGAGACCGTCGGCCGTCCCCATTTCGCGCAGGCGATGGTGGCCCGCGGCTGGGCGGCATCGGTCCAGGAGGTCTTCGACCGCTACCTGGCCAAGGGGGCGCCGGCCTATGTCGACCGCTTCCGGATGACCCCCGCCGACGCCATCCGCCTGATCCGCGCGGCGGGCGGCGTGGCGATTCTGGCGCATCCGCTGACCTGGATCCAGGATTTGACGCAACTGGACGGCGCCATCGGCGAGCTGTTCGAGGGCGGCCCCGCCGGCCTCGAAGCCTACTATCCATCGCACACGGCCGAGGAGACCATCGCTCTGCTGCGGCTGGCCGCGCGCCGGCGGTTGCTGGTCTCGGGCGGCACCGACTACCACGGCCGGGCCGTCAAGCCGGACATCGAGCTCGGCTCGGGCAGCGGCGCGCTCGACGTTCCCGACACCCTGCTGGAACCGCTCTTCGCGGCGCTAGGCCCCGCCGGCCATTATCACCGGGAGCATGTGGCATGAGCGCGCTGGCGTCATCCGGCGGGTGCGGATCGTGGGCCGCGACGATCGGCGAGCTGATCCGCCGCACGGCGACGGCGCTCCCCGGCGATGTCGGGGCCGCCATCCGGCTGGCGCGGCAGGCCTCCACCGAAACCCCGCGCGGCTGCGGCCTCCTGCAGACCCTGCTCGACAACGCCGCCCTCGCCCAGGACCGCGCGACACCGATCTGCCAGGACACCGGCACGCTCACCTTCTGGGTCGAGACGCCCGACGGCGCCCGCCACGCGCCCATCGCCGCAGGCATCCGCGAGGCGGTCGCCGCCAGCACCCGCCGCGGCTACCTGCGGCGCAACACAATCGACACCCTTAGCGGCCAGTCCCGCGACGAGAATCTGGCCGACGGCGCGCCGGTCATCCATTTCGAAACCGATCCCGCGCGCGACGATGTCCGCATCCGGCTGCTGCTCAAGGGCGGCGGCTGTGAAAACGTCAGCGCGCAATACAGCCTGCCCGATGCCGACCTGCAGGCGGGCCGCGACCTCGACGGGGTGCGCGCCTGCGTGCTGCATGCCGTCTGGCGCGCGCAGGGACTCGGCTGCGCCCCCGGCGTGGCCGGGGTCTGCATCGGCGGCGACCGGGCCGAGGGCTACC
>JAAYZJ010000312.1 GCA_012514915.1 Lentisphaerota bacterium
CGGCCAGAATGCCCAGAATCGTCACCACCAGCAGCAGTTCGACGAGGGTAAACCCCCGACGGGCGCGACGGTTTTCATTGTTCGTGTCACGGTTCATGCTCGTTCTCCTCTCAATGGACGCCAGTATTTTAAGCGATTTGGCGCCGCAAAGGAATCCCGAACTTTAGAACGACTCCGGGCGTCCTTCGCATCTTGACAGCCGCCGCCCGGAATCGCGATAATCGGCCCCATGAAAACAGTCAAATTCGGCATTATCGGTTGTGGCTTGATGGGGCGCGAATTCGGCAGCGCCGCCCTGCGTTGGTGCCATCTGGCCGACCTGGACGTCCGCCCGGAGATCGTGGCCGTCTGCGACGCGAATCCGGCCATGACCGCCTGGTTCAAGACCCACTGCCCCACGGTCCGCCAGGTGACGTCCGACTACCGCGAGCTGCTCAAGAATCCCGAGGTCGAGGCCGTCTACATCGCCGTGCCCCACAACCTGCACGCCGAAATCTACTGCGCCGCCATCGAGGCCGGCAAGCACCTCATGGGCGAGAAACCGTTCGGCATCGACCAGGCTGCCAACACTGCCATTCAGGCGGCCATCGCCCGGCATCCCGGCGTGATGGTCCGCTGCAGTTCGGAGTCGATCTTCTTCCCGGCGGTGCAGCGGATCGCCCAGATGTTCGAATCGGGTGCGTTCGGCCGCATCATCCAGGTCGAGAGCGGCTTTCTCCACTGCAGCGATCTCGACCCGAACAAGCCGATCAACTGGAAGCGGATGCTCAAGCTCAACGGCGAGTACGGTTGCATGGGGGATCTGGGAATGCACGCCTGTCATTTCCCCTTCCGGGCCGGCTGGCGCCCGACCTCGGTCCGGGCGGTTCTCTCCAAGATCGTCAAGGAGCGGCCCGACGGCAAGGGGGGCATGGCGCCGTGCGAGACCTGGGACAATGCGACGCTGCTCTGCACGGCGGCGGACGCCGGCGACAACGAGTTTCCGATGACGATCAAGACCTTCCGCATCGCCCCGGGCCACAAGAACAGTTGGTACCTCGAAGTGTACGGCACGCTGGGTTCGGCCCGCTGGTCGAGCAAACAGGTCAACACCGTCGAGTTCATGCACTATACGCCGGGTGCCGAACAGGCCTGGCAGGTGCTCGACATGGGGCATGAGATGGCCTTCAAGTCGCTGACGGGCGTCAATTTCGAGGCCGGCTTCTCCGACTCGATTCTGCAGATGTGGGCGGCGTTCCTGTATGAACTGGCCCATGGCGAGCCCAAGCGCCGTTTCGCGGCCTGCGTGACGCCCGAGGAGGCGGCGCTCAGCCACGCGCTCTTCACGGCTGCGCTCGAATCGCAGAAGCACGCCAGCACCGTCGCGTTGTAGACAGCAACTGGAACACGTCAGCCGACCGACGCGGCCGCCCGTCGCGGGTCGGCCCGCGCCGCGACCGCAGGATCCGCCTGGATGGCTGCCACACAGTCGCCCAGCGTCGGATAGACCGGCACCGCATGGGCGCGCAGGTAGTCGGCCAGTTCCGGAGCGACCGGGTTGCCGTGAGTCACGAGTGCCGCCCGGATGCCCGCCCGCAGGCCGGCCTGTATGTCGCTGAGCCGGTCGCCCACCATCCAGCAGGCGTCGGGATCGAGCGCGAACTGGTCGATGCACTCCAGAATGAACCGTGGCGACGGCTTGCGGTAGACGGCGGGGCGGCCGGGGCTCTCGGGGGCCATGCAGACGGCGTCGAAAAGGGGGTCGCCGATCCCCAGCAGGCGGAACATCCGGGCGTTGACGGCATCGGCCTGCTCCCAGCCGTAATACCCTCGGCCGATGCCGCTCTGGTTGGAAAAGAGGAAGAGGCGGTGCGTGCGGCGGGCACGCTGCAGCGCGCGGCGCGCGCCGGGCAGCAGCACCACGCCTTCCGGGCGGTCCAGGTAACAGGCATCGCGGATGATCGTGTCGTCGCGGTCGATAAACAGCGCGCGGGACTGTCGCGGAGCGGATTTCTCAGATGCATTGTGCATGCGCCAGAATCTCCTCCGGCGAGGCCGTTGCCGTGCCGAGCTTGGCGACCACAACTCCCGCGGCGATGTTGGCAAGCTGCACGGCGGTCTCCGCGTCGGCGCCGGCGGCCAGGGCGGCGGTCAGGACGGCCGTCACCGTGTCGCCGGCTCCCGAGACGTCGAAGACGGCGCGGGCGGCGGTGGGAACGCGCTGCACCACGCGGCCGCCGCGTGAAATCAACATGCCGTCGGCGCCGAGCGTCACCACCAGGAGTTGCGTGGCGTGCTCCGCATGGAGGCGGCGGCAAACCTCTTCCGCCGGGAAGGCGTCGACCGCCGCCGCCCCTTGCAGTTGCGCCAGCAGGAGGGCCTCGCTCCGATTGGGTGTGATCAACCCCAGCCCGCTGAAGGCCAGCCCCGGACGCGGCTTGGGGTCGAGCGACACGAGGCGTTCGGGGCCCGCCAGTTGCTGCACACGCTGGATCAGCGCCGTGGTCACGACCCCTTTGGCGTAGTCGGAGAGAATGACGGCATCGGCGCGGGCGACGCGCTCGGCCAGGGCCGATTCGAGCCACGCATCCGGCAGGGCATAGACGGGGGGCGCGGCCTCCCGGTCGAGGCGGCAGAGCTGCTGGCTACGGCACATGACGCGCGTCTTGACGATGGTGGGGCGGTCGGCCGACGTCAATGGAGCGTCGACCGCGAGCCCATGCCCGGCCAGCACGCGTGCCAGGCATTCCCCCTGGCTGTCCGCGCCCAGCGTGCCGACAAGGTCGACCGCGACGCCCAACGCACGGAGATTGAGCGCGACGTTGGCCGCGCCACCCGCCGTGAAGGTGTCGCGTTCGACATTGACCACCGGAACGGGGGCCTCGGGCGAGATGCGGGTGGCATCGCCCCAGACATAGTGGTCAAGCATCAGATCGCCGATCACGAGGATCCGCAACCGACCGATAGACTCCAGAAGCTGTTGCATGGCCGCATTGTCACCCGCGATCGGTCCGGCGTCAAGCCGACTTTGACCTAGACGCGGATGGTGACGCGCCGACCGCGGCGGGCGCTCGCGATGGCGCCGAAGACCATGGCCAGCGACTGGATGTTGTCGTGGCATTCCCCCTGGGGGACTGGCCCGCCGTCCAGGGCGGCCAGGAACTCGCGCAGGGCGCCGCGCTGGCCGGATGGAACTTCCAGCGGTTCGATGGCCAGGGGTTCGAGCGGGCGATGGAAACCGCCGTCGCCCGCGACGCGTTCACCGGCCGGCGGTTGGTCGCGGGCGTAGACCACGGTGCCCCGCTCGCCGATCACCCGCCAGTCGCCATGCCAGGAGGTGTGCATCCCCTCGGCGCACCAACTGCCGGTATAGGTGAAGATGACTCCGTTGGACATCTCGAAGACGCAGGTGGCGGCGGCGTCGCCCGCGTACCAGGAACCGGCCGGGTTGAAACTGGCGGCGTAGACGGCGCGCGGATCGGCGCCGCTGAACAGACGCGCCAGATCGAAATGGTGGATCGCCATGTCGAGAATCAGCGGATGCGCCATCTGGTCGCGGAATCCGCCGAAATGCGCTCCGATGTAGAACGCGCAATTGAGCGCGGTCAGGCGGCCGACGGCGCCGCCGGCCAGCGCCCGCGCCAATCCGGCGTGGGGCGCGTGGTAGCGCCGCGACTGCGAAACCATGTAGATCCGTCCCGTCTCCTCCGCGGTGCGCACCATGCGCCGCGCCGCGGCCATCGAGGCGGCCATCGGTTTCTCGCCGATCACGTGGCAGCCTAGCCGCAGCGCGGTGCAGGTCACGGCACTGTGCGCAGCGGGTACGGTGAGATCGACCACGAAGTCGGGCCGGATCCGGCGGATCGCGCGCCGCAGATCCGTGGTGATCAACGGATCGAGCCTGTACCGGGCGGCCTGGGTGCGTGCACGCGCCTCGTCGAGGTCGACCAGCGCGGCGACCTCGACCCCCTCCTCGCCCAGCATGGGAAGCCAGGCCCCGGAGATCCCACCCGCGCCGACGACAACCGCTTGCCGCATCATGACGGCTACTCCAGCCAGGTGGCCGCGAGCGGGTTGCGGGTCGGTACCCGCAGGAAGGCGGCCAGCGGATAGCCCAGCATGAGCGCGCCGTGGAGGACGTGGTCGTCCGGAATGCCGAGTCCTTCGGCGATCGGACGGTGCTCGGCGGCGGCCCAGAGCAAGTAGCCGGCCCAGCAGGTGCCGAGGCCGGCCGCGCGGGCCAGCGTGTCGAAAAGGGTGGTGGCGATCACACAGTCGGTTTTCGACCAGGGCAGGCTGGCGGGGCCGTGCGCGACAACCAGGTGGGGGGCGCCGCGCATGACGGCGTCGAAGCCGTTGTCCCAGGCCTTGACGAGCCCGTTGCGGTCGCCCTTCAGCCGCACGAAGTCAACCACCTGGCCGGCAATCTCCTTGACCCGATCGGGCTGCATGACCACGGTCCACGAAACCTGCTGGTTGTTGACCGCCGTGGGCGACCAGCGGACCGCGTCGAGAATCCGCTCGATCTCGGCGCGCGGCACGACGCGCTGCTGGTAGAGGCGCACGGAGCGACGCCGAACGACCAGGCGGCGGATCTCGTCGAAGCCGGGCAGCGGTCCGTTCGCGCTCTCGAGCGTGTCGGCGCGCACGCCGTTCAACTGGATCGCGCCGGTCGGGCAGGCCGCCACGCAATGTCCGCAGGCGATGCAGGCCTCGCCGGCGTTCTCGCGCGGAACGGTGGCCCGCAGCGGATCGACGCTGAACAATTTGACGGGGCACACGCGCTGGCAACGGCCGCACCGGGTGCATCGCTCGGGAAGGATGGTTAGCTGCTGCATAGAAGATCCTGTTAGAGGGTGATGGCGACCGCTTCGCGCGTCGACAGATCCTTGAGGTGCGCCCGGCCGGCCGCCACATCGTCGGGGCCGATGAACACCGCCTGGCTGCAGGTACCGCCGCCGGCGCGCGAGAAGAAGGCCTTGGGCTTCTGCGGGGCCAGGGCGAGATCAACCTTGCGCCCCTCGCGCCGCAGGCGCGCGGCCAGCCGGACGGCGGCTTCGCGCTGCGCGCCGAACATGTAGCCAACGGCCACGCCGTCGCGCACCGTGCCGGCATCGGCGCCGAGCCACGCCTTGAGCACCTCAACGACGACGACATCGCCGAAACCGAGGCCGACGGCCGGCGTGGGGGCGCCGCCAATGGACGTCAGCAGGTTGTCGTAGCGCCCGCCGCCGAAAATGGCGCGGAACTCGCGCCGGGCGTCGAAGGCCTCAAACACGATGTCCGTGTAGTAGGCGAGGCCGCGGATGACGCCGATATCGAAAACGAGGCGATCGGCGATGCCGTACGACTCCGCCAGCTCGAAGAGCTCCCGCAGCCGGGCGACGGCCGTCGACCCGGCACCGGCCAGCTCGGCCGCCTGGTCGAGCCCCTGGACCGCCAACAGTTCGAAGGCCCGGGCGATGCCGCCGGACGGAACCTGCTCGGCGGCCAGCAACGCGGCGATCTCGTCGTCTGGCAGCTTGCCGCGCTTGTCGAGCGCGAGGAACACGGCGGGATGGTGGCGGGCCTCGATGTCGAGTTTGAGCAGGAGCTCGCTCAGCAGGGCGCGGTTGTTGACATGGATGCGGTAGGCCTCGTCGGGCAGCCCCATCGTTCGCAGCGCCTGCGCCGCGGCCGCGAGGATCTCGGCCTCGGCGCCGACGCCGGCCTCGCCGACGATGTCGAGGTTCCACTGGTAGTGCTCGCGTTTGCGGCCGCGCGTCATCCGCTCGTAGCGGAAGCACTGGGCGATCGCCGACCACTTGAGCGGGAAGTGAAGCTGCCCCTGCCGCGCGGCGATCATGCGTGCCAGCGTCGGCGTCATCTCGGGGCGCAGCGCGAGCTTGCGCCCGCTCTTGTCCTCGAAGGCGTAGATCTGGGACGCGACCTCCTCGCCGCTCTTGCGCTGCAGCAGTTCAAGCCGCTCGACGACGCAGGCGTCGTAGGGGGCGAAGCCGTGAAGGGCGGCCGCCTGGCGGAAAGCCTCGAAAACCCGGTCGCGCCAGGTCATCTCCTCGGGATAGAAGTCGCGCATGCCGCGCGGGGGTTCAAAAGAGACCGGCTCCGGCGAGCGGAGCGGAAGCGGCGGAGTCGTGGCGTCCATCAGCGCGTCTTTCCTTTCGCCTGTCCGTCCTCGATCCGTGCGAGCAGTTTGCGGGCCGGCTTAAACTTGATCACCCGGCGCGCGGGAATCGCGAAGAGATCCCCGGGGCGCCGCGGGTTGCGGCCGATCCGCGCCTTGCGCTCGACGGTGCTGAACACGCCAAAGTCGCGGAACTCGATATGGCGTCCCTCGGCCAGCGCATCGGCCAGGCAGTCGATCATCGTCTGGACATACTCCAGCATCTCGCCGGCGGCCCGGCTGCGGCCGACGCGGTTCTGGAGTTCCTGCGCCAGATCGCGCCGCGTCATCGTCAATTCCCGTGCGCGGGGTCTGCGCCCCGGCTGTTTTCTGTTCGGCTTGGTGGGCATCGGTCTGATCCTAACGGGTCGTCTCCTGCAACGCTTCGCGATATCGTTCGTCGAGCCACGCGGCCACCTCGTCGACCGGCACAAGGAGACTCTCCTTCGCGCCGCGGGGACGCACCTCGAAGCACCCCTTGGCCAGCGCCTTGGCGCCCGCCACGACACGGAACGGCAACCCGATGAGGTCGGCGTCCTTGAACTTGACGCCCGGGCGCTCGCTGCGGTCGTCCAGCAGCACATCGAGCCCCCGTGCCTCCAACTCGCGCTCGACGCGCGCGGCGGCCTCCGCCACGGCAGCGTCGCCGGGATCGAGCAGCAGCAGCGACACCACATACGGCGCCACTGCCGCCGGCCAGCGGATGCCGTCGGCGTCGTGCCGCTGCTCGATGACGGCCTGAAGTGTGCGGGTGACGCCGATCCCGTAGCACCCCATGACCATCGTCTCGGCGGATCCACCCTGTTCGCCCAGATAGGTCGCTTCGAACGCCTCGGTGTACTTGGTCCCGAGCTTGAAGACATGCCCCACCTCGATGCCGCGCCGCTCGACCAGGTGTCCGGCGCAGCGCGGGCAGCCGTCGCCCGCGACCACCACGGCCAGATCGTGGTAGCCTGCGATGACGGCATCGCGATCCAGATCGAGGTGCCGCACGTGCGTGTCGGCCCGGTTGGCGCCGCTGATGCGGTCCGCCGCCCCCCTCAGGGCCAGGTCGGCATAGACGGGGATCTTCAGCCCGGCCGGACCGGCGAACCCGACCGGCGCGCCCGTCGCCTGCTCGATGGTCGCGTCGTCGGCGAGTTCGACGCTCCGGGCGCCCAGGGCGCGCTTGAGTTTCGCGAGATTGAGTTCGCGGTCGCCGTCGACCAGCACGGCGGCCGGACGCCCGTCGACGGCGCAGATGATCGTCTTGACGAGCCGCCGCGGCTCGCAGCCGAGCAGGCGGGAGACCTCCTCAATCGTGCGGGCGCCGGGCGTCGCGACGGGTTCGAGGGGGGGCGTCTCCGGCCGGGCCTGCGCGGGAGGATCGGCGCGCCGCTCCGCGCGCTCCTGATTGGCCGCGTAGGCGCAGGCTTCGCACAGCAGGATGGCATCCTCGCCCGCGTCGGCCATCACCATGAACTCGTGCGACCAGTTGCCGCCGATGTCGCCGGTGTCGGCCTCGACCGCACGGGTGTCGAGCCCGCAGCGGGTGAAGATCCGCACGTAGGCGTCGTACATCGCCTGGTAGCTCGCATCGGCCGCATCGAGGCTGACATCGAAGCTGTAGGCGTCCTTCATGATGAACTCCTTGGCCCGCATGAGGCCGAAGCGGGGGCGGATTTCATCGCGGAACTTGGTCTGGATCTGGTAGAGCGTGCAGGGAAGCTGGCGATAGGAATTGATCTCGCGGGCCGCCAGGTCGGTGACGACCTCCTCGTGGGTTGGGCCGAGCACCATTGTCCGCTCGCCCCGATCCTTCAGGCGGAACATGCTGGCGCTCATCGCCCCGAAGCGGCCCGACTGCTCCCACAGTTCGGCGGGTTGCAGCGCCGGCATCAGGATTTCCAGCGCTCCGGCCCGGTCCATCTCCTCGCGGACGATGCGCTCGACCTTGCGCAAGGCGCGGAGACCGAGCGGCAGAAAGGTGTAAAGTCCGCCGCCCAGGCGGCGGATCAGGCCGGCGCGCAGCATCAGCTTGTGGCTGACGATCTCTGCGTCCTGGGGGTCTTCCCGAAGGGTATTGATCAAGGAACGGGTCCAGCGCATCGTGTAGTCTCCGAAAAAAAGCACATCGGCACTCACCTGGGAGCGCCGTCAAGGTCGGCCCCGGCTTGCACGCCGAGCGGGACTATTTGATAACAAACGGACTACGGATGCAAGCCAAACCGTCTTCTTGCTTCTCCACGCTTGAACGGGTATGCTCTTTCCCAATCAAGCCCCGGTTGCGGCGCTTGAACAGGAGTGATACGTTCATGCGGATTCTTTCAGGCATTCAACCTTCCGGCAAACTGCATCTCGGCAACTATTTCGGCATGATGAAGCCGGC
>JAAYZJ010000313.1 GCA_012514915.1 Lentisphaerota bacterium
GCACACCGCAGATACTTCACCAATTGGTTGCCGTCCACAAAACGCGCACTTCCTTTGCTCTCAACAACTAACGGCGCACTACCGTGCGCCAACTCCCGTTTTTAGGATAACCGTTTATTGGGCTGAACTCGAACGCGCGGTTGTCGTACGATATCGGCATGGCACGCCCTCCAACGGCCAGCGCAACCGACAGGTCAAACCGTTGCCTCCACCCAGCGAGCCGCCCTCCGCGACCAGGCGGCCGCCGCCCCCGTGGCGGGCTTCGACGCAACCGGCGTGCGCGCCACCGGCTCGCTGCACTGGGCGCACACCGTCTCGACGCAACTCTTGACCTGGTACTACACCCACAAGCGGCGGCGAAACGCCGGGGCCGCCGCACGCAGAGCAAGGCCCGCAATCTGCTCGACCGCTGAAAGCGCCGCCCCCCCTCATGCCATGCGGCGGGAGGCTCCGATGAAGGCGTTGGCTTCGCGCCGGGCCCACTGATCGGCGGCGAAGATGGCCTCGAGCGACGGTTCGCGGTCGATAGCATGTCGGGCCAGCACGGCCTCCAGGCAATGCCAGATTCCGGAGAAGGCGAGGCCGCCTTCCAGAAACGCCTCGACGGCCGTTTCGTTGGCGGCGTTGAGCACGGCGGGGGCGGTGCCACCGGCGTCGATCGCCGCGCGGGCCAGGCGCAGACAGGGGAACCGCCGGGAATCGGGCCGGGCAAAGGTCAACTGCCCGTGGCCGGCCAGATCCAGCGGCGGCAAGGTCGTCGCCGCCCGGTCGGGCCAGCTCAGGGCGTAGTGGATCGCCACACGCATGTCGGGATCGGAGAGCTGCGCCAGCGTGGCCCCGTCGGTGAACTCCACCAACGAGTGGATGATGCTTTCGGGGTGGACCACCACGGCGATGTCGCCGGCGGGCACGTTGAAGAGCCAGCGCGCCTCGGCGATCTCGAGTCCCTTGTTCATCATCGTCGCCGAGTCGATGGTGATTTTGCGGCCCATGGCCCATTTCGGATGCCGCAGGGCCTCGGCGACCGTGACGCGGTCGAAGTCCACCTCGGGACGCTGGGCGAAGGGGCCGCCCGAGGCCGTCAGCACCAGCCGCCGGATGCGCGCCTCGGCGCGGCGTTCCGGGACGGCGCCGGCGGGCCGGACGCAGAACGGTTCATAGGCCCCGGACTGAAGGCACTGGAAGATGGCGCTGTGCTCGCTGTCGACCGGCAGAATACGGACGCCCCGCGCGGCACGGGCACGCATGACGGCACCGCCCGCCGCTACGAGCACCTCCTTGGTCGCCAGAGCGATATCCTTGCCCGCATCGATCGCAGCCAACACGGGCTTGAGCCCCGCCATGCCGACCAGCGCGCAGACCAGCATGTCGGCGGGCGTGGTCGCGGCCAGCTCGGCGACCCCTTCGCTGCCCTCGAACAAGACGGCGCCCGGGGGCAGGCGGGGACGCAGCTCGGCGGCGGCGCGCGGATCGGCCACGGCCAGGCGGGTGACCCCCAGGCGGGCGGCCTGATCGAGCAGTGTGTCGGTAGCCCGGTGCACGGCGAGGCCGGCGACGCGGAAGCGGTCGGCATGGGCTTCGGCCAGTTGCAGGGTGCTACGGCCGATCGAACCGCTGCTGCCGAGGATGACGAGCGACTTCATGGGAGCAGCCAGACCAGCGCGAAATAGAGGACCGGTGGCGCGAAAATCAAGCTGTCGACCACATCCAGCACGCCGCCGATGCCGGGGAAGACGCCACTCGAATCCTTGACCTGCACGGCCCGTTTGAACATCGATTCGATCAGGTCGCCCAGGACGCCGACAATCACGAGCGCCAGGGCAATCAAGCCGGTGCGGAAAGGATTCAGGATGGCGGCCGCGCCATCGGCGGTCCAGAAGATGCCGACGGGCCCCCAGTGACACTTCGCCGCGATGAATCCCGTCAGCAACCCGACGGCGAGTCCCGCCAGGAGTCCGCCGGCCAGCCCCTCCCACGACTTGGCGGGCGAGATGCGCGGGAACAGCTTGTGGCGCCCCCAGCGGGTGCCGAAGGCGTAGGCGCCGGTATCGCTCAGCTTGACGACCACCGAGAGAAAAAAGCAGAGAAAGACCCCGGCGCGCGTCGTCTCCCAGAACCGGGGGGCTTCCCACTGGGCCAGCCTCAGATAGTAGCTGAGCATGACCGGCCCGTAGAGGATGCCCAGGAAGGTGATGGCGGCGGTCTCGAAGGCGCGGCGGGCCTGCGCATCAGCCATGGTACGCACGAGGACGATGAAGCAGATCGCGATCAGCATGGCGGCTTCCCATCCGGGCACATCCGGGTGCGGCTTGCCGGGAGGAGCTGCCAGCAGATAGACCGTCAGCATCCAGAGGCCGCCGAGGGTGATTCCCAGCCGGCTGTGAACCCGGTAGCCGTCCCGGGCCGCCAGCTGGTAGAATTCCCACTGGCAGACCGCCGCAAACGCCACCAGGAGGAGCAAGAGACCGGGGCCGGGGAGAAAGGCCATGCCGGCCGCAAAACCGGCGCCGATGGTCAACCCGTAGCGCAGACGCTGTTTCAACATGGCGGCTTCTCCTGTGGCGGGGTGCCGGCTTCAATGCCGCCGAAACGGCGCAACCGGGCTGCATAGTTGTCGAGGGCCGCCTGGAAGTCGGCTTCGCGGAAATCGGGCCAGAGGACGGGGGTCACATAGAATTCGCTGTAGGCCGACTGCCAGAGGAGAAAGTTGCTGATGCGCTGCTCGCCGCTGGTCCGGATGATCAGATCGGGATCGGGCACATCGGGCAGGTAGAGGTGGCGGGCCAGGGTCTGCTCGTCGACGGACGCGGGGTCGAGCTCGCCGCGGGCCGCGAGGCTGGCGATCTGACGGGCCGCATGGGCGATTTCAGTCCGGCCGCCGTAGCTCAGCGCCAGGATCAGTTGCCCGGCCTCGTAGGAGGCCGTCGCCACCTCGACCCGCTCGATTTCGCGGCGCACCGCCGCGGAGAGATCCTCGCGGCAGCCCATCACGCGCAGCCGGACGCGCTGGTCATGCAGTTCGGCCTCCTGCCGGCGCAGAAAGTCGCGCAGCAGGCGCATCAGGCCGTCGACCTCGGCCTTCGGGCGGCGCCAGTTCTCCTTGCTGAAGGCGTAGAGCGTGAGGTACTGGATGCCGGCGCGGCGACAGCACTGCAGCACGCACCGCACCGTCTCGGCCCCGGCGTGATGTCCCTTGAGACGCGGCCAGCCGCGCCGCTGGGCCCAGCGCCCGTTGCCATCCATGATGATGGCCACGTGCCGGAGGGAGGGGGGATCCTGATTGGCCGACATGGGAAGCCGCCGTGGAGCTAGAGCGCCAGACGCAGGGTATTTTCGCGGCCCGGCCCCACCGAGAGGATGCCCAGCCGTCCACCGCACAGCTCGACCAGTCTGGCCACGTAGGCCCGAGCGTTGGTGGGGAGGTCTTCGAAGCGGGTGAGGTGGCTCGTCTCGCAGCACCAGCCGGGCATCTCCTCGTAGACGGGGCGGCAGGCGTCCAGCACGGCGACGTCGGCCGGCAGCGTGTCCAGCCGGCGGCCCGCATGCTCGTAGGCCACGCAGATCTTGATGCCGGGCAGGGTGTCGAGGACATCGAGCTTGGTCATGGCCCAGAAGTCGACGCCGTTGACCTCGCGGGCATAGCGGCCGACGACGGCATCGAACCAGCCGCAGCGGCGCGGCCTACCCGTCGTCGCGCCGAATTCCCCGCCGCGCGCCCGCAGCAGATCGCCGTCCTCGCCCATGCACTCGGTCGGGAACGGACCGGCCCCGACGCGCGTCGTGTAGGCCTTGATCACCCCGACGACACGGTCGACGCGGCGCGGCGACAGCCCGCTGCCGATGCAGGCGCCGCCCGCCGTGGGATTCGACGAAGTCACGAACGGATAGGTGCCAAAGTCGATGTCGAGCATCGTTCCCTGCGCGCCCTCGAGCAGCAGGCTCTTGCCCGCGCGGTCGGCGGCATGCACCATCGCCACGGTGTCGACGATCAAGGGCTTGAGCGCCGCGGCCGCCGTGACGTAGCGATCCGCGATGGCATCGGCATCGAGCGCGGGCGCGTGCAGGGCGGCCAGTTCGCGGTTGGCCGCCTCGACATGCGCCCGGACACGGGCGGCGAAATCGGGCGCCAGGAAATCGCCCAGGCGCAGCCCCGCGCGGTTGATCTTGTCGGCGTAGCCGGGGCCGATACCGCGGCCGGTCGTGCCGATCTTCCGCCCCTCGGCGCGGGCCTGCTCCTGCGCGGCGTCGAGGGCCCGGTGGTAGCTCATGACGGCATGCCCGCGGTCGCTGACGAACAGCCGGCCCCGGACCACGTAGCCCTGGCTCTCCAGCAGGCGCATCTCGTCCAGCAGTTCAAGCGGATCGATGACCACGCCGTTGCCGATCAGGCAAATCTTGCCGTCGTGCAAAATACCCGAGGGAATCAAGTGCAGCACATGCTTGCGTCCGCCGACGATGACGGTATGACCGGCATTGCTGCCCCCCTGGAACCGGATGACCAGGTCGGCCTGCGCCGTCAAGACGTCGATTATTTTCCCTTTTCCCTCGTCGCCCCACTGGGCGCCGACCAAAACGGTGTTGGGCATAATGCTCCCTGTTGCGCCAGTCCCGCCACCGGCACCGCCCGGTCCGCAGTCTGGCGTGAATGAAGTCATGAGTTTACCGATCATGCGCCGTTTTTGCGAGCCGCAAATGCAGCCGCAAATGCAGCCGCCAAATGCGGCACAAAAGTAATCGGCCAGCGACGGGGGGTCGATAGGTGCGCATCGCGATCATTCTGTCCCCTGGTTCGCGACGCGAACACCCGCGAACACTGCGTTTGACAGGCTGTCGCCATCCGGTTAAGATTCCAACTTCATCGTGGGGCGAGGCGCACGTCTCAGCCACCCACCGTGCCACGGGGCCGTGCCCGGCCGACCGTGCCTGTTTTCGGTAATCGTGCAGCAGGATCAGTGACATGTCCAAATACGTCTACAGTTTCGGCCACGGCACCGCCGAGGGACAGGGCAGCATGCGCGCCCTTCTGGGCGGCAAGGGGGCCAACCTGGCCGACATGGCCAGCATCGGGCTTCCCGTCCCCCCCGGCTTCACGATCACGACCGAAGCGTGCGCCAAGTACTACGAGGTCGGCGAGCAGGCGCTCGACGCGCTCCTGCGCGACGAGGTGTGCGCCGCCATGACCCGGCTCGAAACGCTTACGGGCAAGACGTTCGGCAGCGGCCCCAATCCCCTGCTCGTCTCGGTTCGCTCGGGCGCGGCCGCCTCGATGCCCGGCATGATGGATACCGTACTCAACCTGGGGCTGAGCCCGGCGACCGTCGAGGCCATGATCGCCCGGACCGGCAATCCGCGCTTCGTCTGGGACTCCTACCGCCGCTTCATGCAGATGTTCGGCAATGTCGTCATGGGCATCGAGCACCACGGCTTCGAGCACGCGCTCGACGCCGTCAAGCGCAGCCGGGGCGTCGCGCTCGACGCCGACCTCGACGAGGCGGCCCTGCGGGAGGTGGTGGCGCGCTACGAGGCGATGGTCACGGCCACGACGGGCGAGGCCTTCCCCACCGATGCGTACGACCAGCTCCGCCGCGGCATCCACGCCGTTTTCGGATCATGGAACAACCCGCGGGCCATCAAATACCGCGAGCTGAACGATATCCGCGGTCTGCTCGGCACGGCCGTCAATGTCCAGTCGATGGTCTTCGGCAACTCGGGGTCGCAGTCGGGCACGGGGGTCGCCTTCACACGCGACCCCTCGACGGGCGAGAACCGGTATTTCTACGGCGAATACCTGGTCAACGCGCAGGGCGAGGACGTCGTGGCCGGCATCCGCACGCCGCAGCAGATCACGCTGGCCGGCTCGCGCGCCTGGGCCCGCTCGCAGGGCGTGAGCGAGCGCGACCGCCGGCAGAAGTATCCCTCGCTGGAAGAGACGATGCCAGCCGTCTTCAAGCAGCTCGACGAGGTCCGCGTCCTGCTCGAGACGCGCTACCGCGACATGCAGGACATGGAGTTCACCATCGAGGACGGGCGGCTCTACATGCTGCAGACACGCAACGGCAAGCGAACGGCCGCCGCCGCGGTCAGAATTGCGACCGATCTCATCAAGGAGAACATGATCGACGAGGAGACGGCCATCCAGCGGATCGATCCGACCTCCCTAGACCAGTTGCTCCACCCCGTCTTCATCAAGAGCGCCGAGGCCAAGGCCGGGAAGCTGACCGTCGGCCTGCAGGCCTCGCCCGGCGCGGCCACCGGACGGATCGTGTTCAACGCCGCCGACGCCGAAGCGTGGGCGGAACGCGGCGAGCAGGTCATCCTCTGCCGCATCGAAACGAGCCCCGAGGACATCGGCGGCATGCATGTCGCCCGCGGCATCCTGACGACGCGCGGCGGCATGACCTCGCACGCGGCCGTCGTGGCGCGCGGGATGGGCAAATGCTGCGTGGCGGGCGCCGGCGAAGTCGACATCCACTACGGCAAGCGGTTGATGAAGATCGGCGCCGTCACGCTGCATGAAGGGGACTGGATCTCGATCAACGGATCGACCGGCGCCGTCTACCAAGGGAAGCTCGACACCGAGGATCCCAAGCTGACCGGCCCCTTCGCCACGATCATGGAACTGGCCGACAAATACCGCAAAATGGGGGTCCGAACCAACGCCGACACACCGCACGACGCCGCCCAGGCGGTCGCCTTCGGCGCCGAGGGAATCGGCCTCTGCCGGACGGAGCACATGTTCTTCGAGGGCGAGCGAATCGTCTCGGTTCGCCGCATGATTCTCGTGGCCGAGACGGTCAAGCAACTGCGCCAGCAACTGGCCCTGGCCGGCAGCGCCGCCGAGAAGGCACGGATCGAGAAACGGCTGGCGACTCCGCTCAAGCAGTACAACCAAGCGCTCAAGGAACTGCTGCCCCTGCAGCGCGGCGATTTCATCGCGATCTTCAAGGCGCTCCAGGGGCGTCCCTGCACCATCCGCCTGCTCGACCCCCCCCTGCACGAATTCCTGCCCCAGGACCCGGCCGGCCAGCGCGAGATGGCCGCCCGCATGGGGCTCCGCCTGGCCGAGGTTCGCCGCCTGGTGTCGAGCCTGCACGAGACGAACCCGATGCTGGGACACCGCGGCTGCCGCCTGGGGATCAGCTATCCCGAGGTGACCGAGATGCAGACCCGCGCGATTTGCGAGGCGGCCTTCAAGGTCAAGGGGTCGCGACCCGAGATCATGGTGCCGCTGATCGGTTCGGTCAAGGAACTGCAGGCGCAGAAGGCGATCATCCAGGCAACCATCGCCGCCGTCGAGAAGGAGAAGAAGACGACGCTCGAGATCCCGGTCGGCACGATGATCGAGGTGCCGCGGGCGGCGCTGACGGCCGACGCGATCGCGAAGGAGGCCGACTTCTTCTCGTTCGGCACCAACGACCTGACGCAGATGACCTGCGCCTTCTCCCGCGACGATGCCGGACGCTTCCTGTGCGACTACGTCGCGCGCGGCATTTTCGAGTACGACCCCTTCACCGTCCTCGACCAGGAGGGGGTCGGCCACCTGATGCGCATCGCCGCGCAGGGGGGCCGCGCCACGCGGCCCAACCTCAAGCTCGGCGTGTGCGGCGAGCACGGCGGCGACCCCAAGAGCGTGGCCTTCTGCCACGAGCTGGGCCTGAACTACGTGTCCTGCAGCCCCTACCGCGTGCCGATCGCCCGCCTGGCCGCGGCGCAGGCCGCCATCCGGAGACCCTGACATGACCACCCCCGCCAGCTACCTGCGCCTGACTCTGCTGCTGACCGCCCTCGCGGCCGGCAGCCTGCTTCACGCCGAGACCTTCGAGGAGCTCTCGGCCGCCATCAACGCCACGGCCGGGCGCCAGATGGATCTGATCAACCAGGGACGGGAGCGGAGCGAGCGGCTGGCACGTGAACTGGCCGGCGGGACGCACGACACCCCCGAGATGAAGGAGACGCGGGCGCGCATCCAGCGCTTGCGCGCCGAGCTGGCCGAGGCCGAGCAGACACTCAAAAACCAGTTCGAGGCCCTGCCCGGCTTCCGCGACGAGGTGCGCAAGGCCCGCGAGGAGCAGGCCGAAGTCAAGCAGCTCGATGCCCGGCGGCAGGAGCTGCTCAACCGGCGCAGGGCCCTCCTCGACAAAACGAAGCCTGCCGCCGACAAACCGCAGGCAACCCCGTAGAGGTTCCCCATTCTCGATTTTGCCGCCATCGACTTCGAGACGGCCAACGGCGCACGCTCCAGCATCTGCAGCGTCGGCGTGGTCATCGTCCGGCAGGGTGAGACGGTCGAGACGCTCTACCGTCTCGTCCGTCCCGCGCCCAACTATTATCTCCCGTTCAACACACAGATTCATGGTATGAACGCGGCCGACACCGAGGGCGCCCTCCCCTTCCCCGCCGTCTGGGCCGAGATCGCCCCGCGCCTCGCGGGTTTGACCCTCGTCGCGCACAACAGTCCGTTCGATCAAGGCTGCCTCCGGGCCGCGCACGCCTACTACGGACTCCCCTGCCCCGACTACCGGTTCGCCTGCACCTGCCGCGCGGCCCGCCGTCTGCTCGGCGCCACCCTGCCCAACCACCAGTTGCACACGGTCGCGCAGCACTGCGGCTACAGCCTGAAGCACCACCACCACGCCCTGGCCGACGCCGAGGCCTGCGCCGCTATCGCCCTGAAACTCCTCTAGACGGACTTTCGCTTTTCGCGTTTTCTTCACCTCGCCTGGCTGTTGCGGCGACTGAGCCCTACTTGGAGGGCGAGCGTCCTCGCGAGCCATTGACGCCGGTGGAGCGTTCCCGCCGCAGGCGGAACAGCGGCAGCACCGGCTGGAGGAACGGCGAAGGCACCGCCGCCCGCCCGCCGGGCGCCTCCTGCCGTCCCGGCGGATCACCGCCGCATGCCTCGGCGGCCCCCGTGCGGGTGGGCCAGGAGATCACGAGTTGACGTCTGGCCCGCGTCATCGCCACGTACAACAGACGCGCGTCCTCCTCGATGGCCGGTCCGGCGGGGTTCGCCCGCTTGCTGAGGAAATGGGGATAGACACCATCCAGGCAGTGCGGGATGATGACGCTGTCGAACTCGAGCCCCTTGGCCTTGTGGATCGTGGAGACGATGACGGGCTCGTCGCCCAGTAGCAGATCGGGCTCCTTGAGACGCTGGAGCTGCCGCAGCGTGCCAGTCAGCAGCTTGTCGAACGGTGCCTCCGGGAATTTCCGGTCGGTGTAGGCCAGGAACGGCTCCAGCCGGCGCATCAGATCCGCGTGCTCCGGCCCGTCGCCCGGCGCCGTCCCGGCATGCCGCGACGCGACGCTGGCGAAGAAATGCTCGGTCTCGCGGCGATAGTCGGTCGGCACGCCGGCCAGCCGGCGGTACCGTTCCCACAGCGGACACCACCCCTCCAGCCAGGTCTGGATGACCCGGCCGTTAGTCTGCAGCAGCCGCCGCTGCCGCGGCTCAAGCGCCATGGCGTCGGTTTGCAGACGGAGCATCAGTTGCACGGTGGCGCGGGCGTCGTCGAGGGCGTCGTGCGAATTGACGCCTTGCACCTGCAGGGTCGCGATCAGGCCGGCCAGCGAATACGATTGAAGCCCGGGGTGCAGGCGCCGGGCGAGATCGCAGGTGTCCCAGCAGGCGCGCCCGTTCAGATCCGCGGCGATCCCCCGTCGCCACAGATTCTGCCGCAGCATGGCGCAATCGAACGACGCCTGGTGGGCCACTAGGTCATCCCCGCCAACGAACGCGAGAAAACGGCTCAACCCCTCGGCCGGATCGACACCACTGGCAGCCAGCACCCCCTCCGTGATCCCATGGACGGCGGCACTATCTCCCAACGGGCGCTCCGTCCGCAGGTAGGTCTCGAAGACCATTCCGGGCTCGCCGCCGACGACCTCGACCGCCGCCAGTTGGATGATGTCGTCGGCCCCGGGATCCAACCCCGTGGTCTCGGTGTCGAAGACCACGACACGCCGCCCGGCCACAGCGCGGGCAAAAGCCGCCGTGACGGGGACTGCCGCCGCCCCGTCCGGCACCAGATCGGGCGGGCGGATGCCCGCGTCGGCCAACGCCTGCACGACGAGGCGTGCGGCCCGCTGGGTCTGCGTGCTCCCCAGCAACCGGAACATCCTGGCCCATGCCAAACGGTCGTCGGCATGCACGAGGGCGGCGAAATAAGCCTTGAGATCCAGCATGGGCTCGCTGCCCATGAGGTCGAAACCCGAGATTTTGAAGACCGGCACGCCGGCCTGCTGCAAGGTGGCAGCGTAGGCCTCGGCCGTCTGGTTGTCGCGCAGCAGGAACGCCGTCTGACGGGCCCGGCGCGCCCGCTGCCGTCTGGTCTGCAACAGGCGTAGCAGCGCCAGCCGCTCCTCGCGGGCCGTCCCCTCCACCACGATCAGCTCGCAGTCGCCGCGGGCCGCCCGCCGCCGCCTCGCGGCGACGGGCGGTTGCGGCCACGGCGGTGCGAGGTTGCCCTGCGCATAGCGGACAAAGACGTTGAGCAGGTAGGAAGGCGACCGGAAATTCCGATAGAGCCGATGCAACCGGCATCCGGCCGCCAGACGCGTCAGGCTGGCCGTCGAGGCCCCCATAAAGGAGAAGATCGCCTGCTCGCTGTCGCCTAAATAAACGCCGTGCGCGCCCGGCGCCTGGATCCCCTCGATGATGGCCCATTGCAGTGGGTTCAGATCCTGCACCTCGTCGACCTGCACCCAGGTGTACAGTGCCGAGGCCGGCAACCGCCGCTGTTGCACCACAAAGGCGTAGGCATAGGTGAGCAGGTCGTCGAAATCGAGGACATGGAAAGCCTCCTTGTGCCGCCGGTAGACCTGCTGGAGTTCCTCCATCACATCCGGCACCCGACGGTAGACCCGCTCGCCGCGCGGATCGCCGGCCAACTCAAGTGGAATCGCAAGTTCGCGCCGGCGCAGGTGGCGGCAGACGGCCAGCAGTTCGTTGACCGGCAGTTGCCCGCCGGAGTCCAGCAGCAGGTGACGCCGCGCGGCGGGCCACCCGGCGACAACCTCCTCCAGGAAGACACGCTGCGTCGGCTCGTCGATGACCGACCACGCCGGTGGCAGCCACCTCTGCTCGCGCAGGAGCGCGGCGCAGAAGTGGTGTACATTGCCGATCGTCAGCGGCAGCCGCGCATGGATCCGCCGGTTGATCCGCTCCTGCATGTTGCACGCGGCCCGGATCGTGAACGTCAGGCAGATCATCCGCGCGGGATCCACGCCATGCCCCACCGCCGACAGGATACGCTGGGCAAGCATCTCGGTCTTGCCGGTTCCGGGAGGCGCCAGCACGAGATGGCGCCCCTCGCTCAGCGCGATGATCTGCTGCTGTTCCGCGGTGAACGCGAACCGGCCGGCGCCGGTCCCCGCCGCCAGCGGGATCCGTTCGCGCCAGCGGAGCTTCGCCCCGCGCACCAGTCGTGACCAACCGTTGAGCATGACTTCACCGGTACGGCCCACAATCCGCACCGTCGGCACCACTATACCGCAAGATCCGCCGTCTGGCCATCCCGTCAATTGATCAATTGATCGTTTTATATCGTTTTATATCGTCGCGGCAGCGCCTATCTGGTAATGTAGAATCATGCATAACACGCTCCCCAGGATCATCCAAGGCGGCATGGGCGTCGGTGTCTCCAACTGGCGTCTCGCCAAGGCCGTCTCCCGGCTGGGCCAGTTGGGCGTCGTGTCGGGAACCGCGCTGGACATCGTGATGGCCCGCCGGCTGCAGGAGGGCGACCCGGATGGCGACGTCCGGCGCGCGCTGCGTGCCTTTACGTTTCCGCAGATGGCCCAGCGGGTGCTCGATGCCCTGTTTGTTCCCGGCGGCATCCAGCCGGACAAAGCCTACAAGTCGCTGGACATGCACGCCTTGAAGGATAAGCGGATGCGGACCGAGCTCTGCATCGTGTCGAACTTCGTGGAGATCTTCCTGGCCCGCGAGGGGCATGACAACCCGGTGGGGATCAATTACCTCGAGAAGGTGCAGTTGCCGCACCTGCCCTCCCTTTACGGCGCCATGCTGGCGGGCGTGGCGGTCGTGATTGTGGGCGCGGGCATCGCCGTCGAGATGCCCGCGGTCCTGGATTTACTCAAGGATCACAAAACCGCGACCTATTCCGTCCACGTCCACAACGCCCACCCCGACACGGATACCCAGTCCGTTTTCGATCCATCCCTCTACCACGAGGCGGCCAGCGGCCTTCCGCCACTGCGGCGCCCCGCGTTCCTGCCGATCATTTCATCCGACACACTGGCCACCATGTTTCTCCGCAAGGCGAAAGGGAGCGTGGGGGGCTTTGTGGTCGAGACGCCGCTGGCCGGCGGACATAATGCCCCGCCGCGGGGCGCGCTGCACCTGACGCCCGATGGACAGCCGATCTATGGACCGCGCGATGTGGTCGATCTGGCCGTGCTCCGCAGGCTGGGCCTGCCGTTCTGGCTGGCAGGCTCGTACGATTCCCCGGAGCAGGTGCAGGCCGCCCTGGCGGCCGGCGCCGCCGGGGTTCAGGTCGGGACCGCGTTCGCCTTGTGCGAAGAGTCGGGACTGATGCCCGCGCTGCGGCGGGCGCTGGTCGCCCAGGCGCTGGCGGGTCAGACCCGGGTCGCCACCGATCCGCTGGCGTCGCCGACGGGCTTCCCCTTCAAGGTGGCGCAGATGGAGGGCACCTTGTCGCAAGAGACCATCTACCAGCAGCGCCGCCGCGTCTGCGACCTGGGCTTCCTGCGCGAACCCTATCGACGCGACGATGGCACCATCGGGTATCGGTGTCCCGCCGAGCCCGAAGCGAGCTTCCTGGCCAAGGGGGGCCGGGCGGAGGCGTTGGAGGGACGCAAATGCGTGTGCAATGCCCTGCTGGCGAACATCGGTCTCGGCCAGCGCCTTGCCGACGGAACCGAGCCCTGCCTGCTGACGCTGGGCGATTCCTTCGCCACGATCGGCCGTTTCTGCCGCCCGGGCAGCCTCGACTACCGGGCGGAGGACGTGATCCGCGTCTTGCTGCCCTCTAGCCAGCACTCGGCCTGAGTGGAGGGCTAGTCTTTACCGCGGGGCGGCGCGGGACTCGCCGCGCGCAGGAGCGAGGCGCCCGCTGGCCAGTTGCGCGACCCAGTTCTGCAGACCGCCCAGACACAGACTCCAGGCCGCCGGGTCGCGCCGCAGGGCGATGAACGTATCGTACAGCGTGAAGTAGGCCTCGATGAACGTCTCGATCGCCAGCATCCGCTCCTGGAACTGACCCACCGGATCGGGTTGTTCGCCCGGCGGCAGTTTGAGCCCGCGGATGCTGAAATCGGCGTCGATCGTGGCTTCCCAGGTCTGATCGCCCCGCGCCAGCGTCAACTTGGCCCGCTTCAGCTTCTTGCCGCAGAAGAGCGCCGTGCCCGCCTCGCGGCTCAGCAGCGGCGAGCCCTTGCGCAAGACGGCCTCGTGCGCCCCTTCGCCCTCGCGGAAAAAGACCAGCGGCCCCTCGAGCATGTAGCCGAACGTATCGCCGCTGCCCACGTGAAAGACCCCGCCGTCTTTCTCCCATGTGTACCAGAGCCACGTCAGAAATTCGAGCCCCAGCCCCGTTTCGACTTCGCTCTCGACCGCCGCGTCGGTCGTGAAGCTGGCGGGCAGCAGGTCGGTCGCATTGACGCGGCTACGGAGCAGCGCCGTGGTTTCGGCCGTCATCAGCACCGGCATCTGCCCCGTCGTCTCGCGGAAAAAGGGACAGAACCGCTCGATCTGGGCATCGGACATCGCCTCCACCAGGAGACGGTCGTTGCGCAGATCGACGACGCACCCGATGCCGGTCAGCGTCGGCGGCATGGTCGGCAGCAACTGTTCAACCACGCGCTCCTTGACCTCGGCGCGGGCCTTGCGGTGGAGCTGGTCGACCTGCCGCGCCCGCCGCTCGATCTCCTCCTCGATGCGGCAGTAGGCGCGCAGCAAGGCGCCCGGAATCTTGCGCTCCGCACGCATCAGGTTCAGGTGGATCCACGAGGTGAATAGACATGTGTCCTCGGTGATCTCGCGGTCGAGCAGATGCCGCCACGAGACCCATCCCTGGATCGCATCGCGGGTCAGCGTCTCGATCGGCGGGGCCGCCCGCGCCGCGAATTGCTCGATGCCGCCGCGGCGTGGCAGCCCCTGCCGGAGATGGAACAGGCGAAAAGAAACACGTCCACTGTCAAAGCCCATAAACTGAAAATCCTCGCCCGGTCAGGCGCCGGCCTGCGCCTCGATGACGGAGACGAGTTGCTCCTTGCGCTGCAGGCCGACGAACTGCTGTACCAGCTTGCCGTCCTTGAAGAGCAGCAGCGTGGGGATGCTGCGCACGCCGAACTTGGAGGCCGCCGCGGGATTCTCGTCGATGTTGATCTTGGCAATCGCGACCTTGGCGCCGAGGGTAGCGGCCACTTCCTCAAGGATCGGGCCTTGCATGCGGCACGGCCCGCACCAGGGGGCCCAGAAATCGACGAGAACCACGCCGCTCTTCACGGCTTCGTCAAATTGCGCGTCGGTCAGTTCCTTCACATGCTCGCTCATGTTGCTTCTCCTGTGCAATGGTTGGTGACTAGGCTTGGTGGATAGCTTACCCCACCGGATCGCGAATCGCAAGCCCGAAGGGACGACCTCCGTGTCGTGGGTGTGTGTCAGGATTGTGACATTGTTTCGGTTGTCATGCCGCACACGCGGGCTTCCTGCGGCCCCCCTTGCGTTGACGGCTTTCCCTCCAGTACTCGTCATGGAGCCCGTCGGTGATCAGGGCGC
>JAAYZJ010000314.1 GCA_012514915.1 Lentisphaerota bacterium
CCAGGTAGACCGCGCGCCAGGGCTTGGCCGGCGCGGACGCCCCCCGCCAGGTTCCCGGTGTGAACCCTGCCGCCTCATAGCGGGACGCGCGGAGCCACCGTCCCACGCCGTACAGGATCCCGCGGTCGTCGTGCCCGGTGATCCGGACGCCCCGGTCGTCCAGCGGCGTCACGGCGTACGACTCGGGACTCAACCGGCTGTCGATGTCCAGCTCGATGGTGTAGTCCGGATGTGCCATGCCCACCTCGACCGCGGCGGAACAGCGGGATTCGATCTGGCGCTTCAGCACGGCGACGACCCGGTCGATCACCGGACTGGCGTTCGCGGGACGTTTGACGGCGATGCGTGTGATCATGGGTGGTCTTTCCGGAGGAATGGGCGTCGAGGGCAGGTGCGCCTAACGCGACAATCGTCGGCGTTCCTCAAGGTAGGCGCGGACGAAGGTGTCGGCCGGTTCGTCGGTGCGGCAGATGCGGTAGTCGACCTTCAGTTCGGCGCAGGCGTTGCGGTAGGTGTCGAGAAACGCTCCGAAGGCCTTGGCATAGGCCGCGGCCAGCGCGCGGGGGTCGGCAATCATCCGCTCGCCGGTTTCCAGGTCGTGGAATTCGGCGCCCCGCTTGAGCGTCAGATCGATCTCGACGGGGTCGAGAATCTGAAAGACGACCACGTCGTGATGCTGGCCGCGGAAATGGGCGAGCGCCTTGACGATGGCGTCGGGATCGTCGAGCAGATCCGAGAGAACCACGACCAGCGCCCGCCGGCGGATCGACTCGGCCACCTGGTGCATGACGGCGGCGCCGTTGGTGCCCTGTGCCGGCTCGGTGTCCTGCAGGATTCGCAAGGCGTTGTCGAGGCTGTTGAAGTCGTTCTTGCAGGGCAACGCGGCGTCCAGCCGCTCGCCGTAGAGGTGCAGGCCGACCGAGTCGCGCGCCTTCAGCACGACGTAGCCGATTGCCGCCGCCAGCGTGCAGGCATAGCGGTACTTCGTCATCCGGCCCGGATCCGATGAGTAGTTCATCGATCCGCTGCGGTCGACCAGCAGGTACACGCGCAGGTTGGTTTCGTCCTGGTAGCGGCGCACGTAGTATTTCTCGGTGCGGCCGAGCACCTTCCAGTCGATCCGCTTCAGGTCGTCGCCGGGAAAGTAGGCGCGGTGGTCGGCGAACTCGGTGCTCGACCCCTTCTGGGCGCTGCGGTGGCGCCCGGCCAGATTGCCTTCGACGACGTAGCGCGATTCCAGCGCGAGCCGGTTGAGCCGAGACATCTGGGCCGGGTTGAGAAAGGCGCGGATTCCCGTCTCGCTCATGGGCGTCCGCCTCTCGCCGGAATGGCCGTGTGCCAGAAATCGTCGTCACAGAGGAGCAGGAATCGCCCGTTGCCGTCGATCGCGACCAGGCGCAACCCGGCGGCGCGTCCGCCCTCCTGCACGACCACCGGCGGCGAGCGGCCGTCGCCGAACCGCAGTTCGACGAGGGCGGGTGAACTGCGCTGCCGCAGGGTGAACGCGAGGGCGTGGTCGGGGGGGTGCCGCGCCAGGGCCGCGGAGAGATCGGATGTCGCGCGTCCGATCGAGCGGATCGTCAGCAGGTAGCGCTGTCCATCGTCCGTCTTGAGTCGACGGAAGCGCGCGGGTTGGTAGTGCCAGGGATCGCCCTTGCGGTCGCGCAACGGCGGACGCCGTTCGGGGCTCCATCCGTTGAACACCGCGAGGTCGTCGGGATACGACACCTGCTCGCGGTAGTAGGCCTGCAGCGCGGTGACCACCTGCTCGCGGTCGAGGCGCGACAGCCAGCGGCGCGCCAGCGTGTCGGCCGCCTGGGCGCAGGTGTCGGCGCCGCCGGCGCCACGGTCGAGCGCGGACTCGAAGGCGGTCTGGGCTTCGGCCGTCCGGCCGTCCTGCAGCAGGTGCCAGCCCTCGATGGAACGCACCACCGGCAGAAAGGAGCCCAGCAGGGGGGTGGTGTCGCGGGCGGACGTTTGCGTGGCCGCCTCGCGGCAGGCGGCCGCCATGGCGGCGTGGTTGGTCCCGGCTTGCCGATGGAGGTTCCAGACGCGCATGAAGGCGTCCTCGTGCGGCGCGGCCATGGCGCCGCCGGTCAGCACCAGGAACGCGCCAAGACAGGCAGCGGGTGGGCGGCGGTGCGAAAGCAGGGCACGCCGTCCCGGCGATGGCCGCGACAACCCACGGGGGGACATTCCGCCTTCAGGAGAAAGCGAGGGCGGGGTGTTGGCCCCGCCGCCATTCCGAAGCGATGTGTTTCTCATTGATCAGCGGGTGAGCACCAGCATCAGGATGTTCTCGCCCAGCAGGAGCGAGTCGGTGTAGCCCAAGCTGTAGGGAATAGGGGCCAGTTCCCAGCCGCCGGCCAGGCCGCGGGGGCTGTAGACGACGGCGAGATGCCCTTCGTGTTTCCAGAAGAGGAGTTCGGGCTCGACCATCGACTGGCCGCCGGCCTGCCGCAGGGCATCGGTGGCCGTCAGGTGCCGGATCGCGTTGGGAATCGCGAACACGGCGTGGTTGCGCGGGGGCGTCTCGGGGGTGCTGCCGGGGAACACGGCGCTCATCACGTCGCGGAAGGCGCGGTCGAACGCCTGCCGCCCGCAGCAGGCCTCGGCGACCAGCATGCCGCCGCCCGACAGGTAGGCGCGCAGGGCGGTGATCTCGGCGGCGGAGAGTTTGAGCGTGTCATGGCCCGTCAGGTAGAGGACCGGAACATCAAAAAGCGCGGGATCGGTCAGTCGCAATTCGCGGCCGGCGAACTTGACGGGCACTTCCGTCTTGCGGTTGAACTCTTTCAGCAGCATCGAGAGGCCGACATGCCGGGTTTTCCATTCGCCCTCGTAGATCACCTGGGCGATGGTCATGCTGCCGGCGGTCGAGACGTCGGCGGCGTCCTCGTATTTGACCCGCTTGGCGACCTGCTTCGTCCAATTCTGGATCGTCGAGGCATAGGACACGATGTTCATGCCGAGCCGCTGGGCCGACTCGGGGGCGTAGGCCAGGATGTTGTCATCCTCGTACGGATCCCAGCCCGACTCCATGCCGAAACGCGAGATGAAGCAGACCGTCCGGCAGTCGATCGTGACCCCCTCGATCCAGGGCTCGTTGCTGGTGTATCCCGAGGCCCGCACCCCGGGGCGGTATTGAACCTGGTCGATATCGTAGTAGGCATGGAAGACGGCGTGGTCGGGCGCCAGGCGCTGGACCGGGGTCTCCGGGAAGACCTCGCCCATGATGCGTAGAGCCGAATCGTAGAACGGCTTCGACCCCATGCCCGCGTTGAGGATCAGCGTGCCGCCGCGCAGCAGGTACTCGCGCAGCGTGGCCTTGTCGCGCGCGTTGAGGTGCCAGTGGAAGTGGCCCGAGCGGTAGAGGATCGGATTCTGTTCAGGGTCGGGGTTGATCTCGGCAAACGTCTTGTTCTCGCAGTCGTAGTTGACGTCGGCCATGGCCTTGAGGGCGTTGAGCAGGTTGCTCAGGTCGTTGGGCCGCGCGTTCCAATCGATCTCGCCGTATTCCGACTTGAGCTTGGTGAACATGACCGGCGGCCGCGGCGGATTCTTTTTTTCCGAGCGGCTTTGCGGCTGGGCCGGCGGGCCGGGGTAGGGGATCAGGGTCTCGCCGCCGCTGATGTTGGCCGGTGGCGGGGGCGGCGGCTTGGGGCGCGGCGGCGCCACGAAGCCGGGCTCGCCCGAACCGTCGCCGTCGAAAATGATGCCGGCGCCGAGACTTCCCGCGAGCAGCGCCAGACAGAGGCTGGTGGCACAGCGGCGTAAACATGGACTTGCGGTTCTCATGACGGACGCACTCCTTTCAGCGAGGAACGACAAGACCTTATCATTTTGGGACGGGAAGCGTACAGTGAAAATAGTTGAAAATGCGCTTCGCGTGACAAAAGGCGCCGACTATGTTTCAATAGGTGGATGAAACCATCTCTTCTTGTCCTGGCTGCCGGCATGGGCAGCCGCTACGGCGGGCTCAAGCAAATCGACCCCGTCGGGCCCGGCGGCGAGACGCTGCTCGACTACGCGGTCTACGACGCCATCCAGGCCGGATTCGGCCGTGTCGTGTTCGTGATCCGCCGCGATTTTGCCGCAGCGTTCCAGGCGCGGGTGGCCGCCAGCTTCGGCGATCATGTGGCGGTCGACTATGTCTATCAGGAGCTGGACGATCTGCCCGGCGGCCGCACGCCCCCGCCGGAACGGACCAAGCCCTGGGGCACGGCCCACGCGGTCCGCGCGGCGCGCGAGGCGATCGACACGCCGTTTGTCGTGATCAACGCCGACGATTTCTACGGGCGCGATGCCTACCGGCAGTTGGCGCGGTTTCTGGCGGACGCGCCCGCCGCCCGCACGCCCGCCCCGTGCGAGAAGCTCGCCATGGCGGGCTACCGGCTGGAGCAGACGCTCTCCGAACACGGCACCGTCGCGCGTGGCATCTGCGAGGTTTCTCCCGCCGGGCTCCTGCAATCGGTGACGGAACACACGGTCATCGAGGGGACGCCGCGCGGCATCGAGAGCCGGCAGGCCGATGGCTCGGTCGTCCGACTGGCACCCGATGCCGTGGCCTCGATGAATATCTGGGGCTTCACGCCGGCGCTGTTCACGCTGATGGAGGAGCAGTTCGGCGCGTGGCTCGATCGGCAGGCGGGGAATCTCAAGGCCGAATGGTACATCCCGGCCGTGGTCAACACACTGGTGCAGGCGGGGCGGGCGTCGGTGCAGGTGCTGCCGACGGACAGCCGCTGGTTTGGCGTGACCTACCGCGAGGACCGGGCACGCACGGTGGAGGCCATCGCGCGGCAGATCGAGGCGGGAATCTATCCGGCGCGCCTGTGGGCGGCGGATGAAAAACAGAACGGTTGGACGGCGGACACACACGAAAGACTAGGCTATGATCATCCGGCATGCAGCGATCAATGGGGTTAGGCGGGCCGTGCTGGTCCCGCTCGTGCTGGCGGCAGGCGGACTGAGGGCGGCCACCCAGTTCTTCGAGGCCGAGGCGTTTGAACCGGCCGCCAATGGATGGAAGCCGACGGCCTGCCGCACGGCTTCGGCCGTTCGCGCCCTGCACGGCGCGGCGGGGGATGTCAAGGATGTCGCCCGGCAGCGCGTCACGATCGACCGGCCCGGCCTGCACCGCGTCTGGGTGCGCTACCAGCAGGCACCCAAGGTTCGCGGCCCTTTCGATCTGACGGTCGTGGCCGGCGGGCAGGTCGTCACCAACCAGACCTTCGACCGGGAGGCCGCGACCGACTCGCGCGACTGGGACTGCGTCTGGCAGTCGGTCGACGCGGCCCTGCCGGCGGGCGAGATCGTGCTTGAACTCGCCAAGCACGGGCAAAAGAACTGCTCCGGCTACACCCGGCTGGTCGATTGCGTGGTGGTGACCGACGACCTCGCGCTCAAGCCCGACCACCGCGACTTCGGCCCGCAGACCTACGTGCGCGTGACGATCGGCGAGGGGTATGAGAAGCCGGTCTACGTCCATATCTTCGCCGACCACTACCGCGCGCCCTGGTATGGACACCACTATCTGGCGCGGAACGGCACGGGGAACGGCCTCGCTCCGGCCCGGACGAACCTGTTCGCGGCGGGCGAGCAGTCGCCCTGGTGCAACCTTTCGCGTCTGCTCTACCAGGACAGCGGCGCCATCCTCAACATGACCCTGCGTCACAGCTACCACGCCCGCCCGGAACGGATGCGGGCGACGTTCGATTTCGCCACGGCCCCCGAGCCGTCGGCCGTCGTCCGCACGATGGACGTCGAGGCGCAGCCGAACGGCCTGGTCGTCGTCATGCCGCCGGATCTGCTGAGCGAGGAGAACCGCTCGCGGCTGGGACGCGACCTCGACTTCGCCCTGAGAACGGGAGCGCTGGCCGATGCCTACCCCTGGCCGACGATCGGTCGCAAGCCGGAACGTTTTCCCTTCTTTGTCGCGGCGGGGATCGGCGGCTACGGCACGCCGCCCGACCAGGCGGTGATCGACCGCGAACGCAAGACGCTCGATTACTTCGGCTTCGCCAACTGGACGCGGACACTGCTGCATGCCGGCACCTGGCGCATGGCCAGCAACTCGTTCTGCCGCCCCGACACGGTGGCCATCACCAATATCGCCGCCAGTCGCGGGGCCGAACTCGCCGAGCGGGGCAAGCGTCCCGAAGATGTCGTCTTCTGCATGCTGATGGACGAGCCCACCGGCCAGCCGCTGGATTTCATGGCTCAGGATGCCGCCTATCAGGAAGCGTTCCGCAACTGGCTCCGGAGCAAGGGGCTGACCCCAGACGATCTACTGGTGTCCGACTGGGCAGCCGTCCGGACGGTGACGGACGACGCGCGCGACACCGACCCCGCGCTCTACTATTTCAGCCAGCGGTTCCGCACGCAGGCGCTGGGCGACTTCATGGCGGTCCAGCGGCGCGCGCTGGAGGCCGCCTGTGGCGGTGCGTTTCCGGTGAACGTCAACTTCAGCGACGGCGCCACCTACCACGCCAACTTCTACTCGCAGGGGGTCGACTATTTCGAGTTGCTCGACGACGACGGGCAGAATGCGATCTGGGGCGAGGACTGGGCCAACGGTGCGTCGAGCTACCAGTGCGGGGCCTACAACGTCGACCTGATGCGGGCGGCGGCGCGGGACCGCGGCCAGGTGATCGGCCACTACCTGATCGCGCACGCCGGCCGCAAGGCGCTGGACATCAAGCTCAAGGCCGCCGGCAACGTCGCCCGCGGCGCCAAGATGCTGGAGAGCTTCAGCTACGGCGTCTACTGGGGGAGCCACGAAGGGGGGCCGGCCTGGCGCAGCAGCGTCTGGCAGAACAAGCCCGAAATCTGGGGCGCGCATGCCGAGCTCATGCGCGAGATCGGCGCCGTCGAGGATCTGGTGCTGCCGGCCATGCCGGCGCGTGCCGAGGTGGCGCTGCTTTATTCGTCGGCCTCCGACATCTGGTCGATCGGGCGCAACCTCGCCTACGGGTTCGACCGCATGCACACGTGGATGGCCCTGGCGCACGCCCAGATACCGGTTGACTTCGTGTCGGAGGACCAGGCGGCGGCGGGCGGCCTCGACGGCTACCG
>JAAYZJ010000315.1 GCA_012514915.1 Lentisphaerota bacterium
GCCTGGGTGCGCGACGGGCAGGCGGTGGAGATCACCACCGAGGCCTACCCGGGCCGTCTCTTCACAGGAACGGTCGCCTTCGTCGAACCAGTGCTCAACGAGCGGACGCGGACGGTCCGGGTGCCAGCAGCCTGATCGTCCTGTTCTTCCTGCTACACCTGCGTACCACGGTGACCGTCCTGCCGACGCTGCCCCTGGCGCTGGCCGGCTCGTTTATCCTGATGTACCTCGCGGGCGTCGACAGCACCATCATGTCGCTGGCGGGGCTGGCCATTGCCATCGGCGACATCGCCGACATGGGCATCATCATGTCGGAGAACATCTACCGCCGCCTGGCCGACGCCACCGAAGAGGAGCAGCGGCAGAAAGGGTATGCGAGGATCGTGTACGAGGGGGCGACCGAGGTCGGCGGGGCCATCGTCACAGCGGTCAGCAATACGCTCGTCTCGTTCATCCCCGTGTTCTTCCTGACCGGCCAGGAGGGGAAGCTCTTCAAGCCGCTGGCGTATGCCAAGACCTTTGCCATCGGGGCGTCGGTCATGCTGGCGGTTACCGTGGTGCCCTTCCTGTGCTACCTCCTCTTCCGTCCGGTGAAATGGCGGATGCGTATGACTCTCGCGGTCGCCGCCCTCTGCGGCGTGCTGGGCATGTTTGCCACGCGGGCCGCGTTTGCCTGGGGCTTTGTGGGCAGTGGCCGCGGCGGGTTGATCACCATCGCCGTGGGGGTGGGCGTCGCCCTTTGCGTCGTCCGCATGGCGCGCGAGAGGTGCGTGCCGCTGGAGCAGAACCGCGTCTCGCGTGGCATTGCCCGCGTGTACACCCCAGCCCTGCGCTGGGTGCTGGCGCACAAGCGGGCCTTCATGGCCGCCCCCTTGGCGATCCTCTTCATCGGCCTGACGGTCTGGCTGGGCATCCACCGCACGCTCTATCCGCTGGAGTGGACGGTCAACCGGTTCGCCCGCGGGCAGGCGTCGCCCGAACTCAAGCGGGAGATGTTCGCGCCCCCGGAGGCGGATGTTGCCCGTCCGCTCCTGGAACTCGATTACCTCCGCTGGCAGCGGGTCCGCACCCCCGCGGGGCAGGAGCGGTTCCGCCTCCTGACCCGGCGGCAGGATCCGGCCGAACGCAGTGCCGAGCACGTGGCGGGGCTGACGGTGGTTCGCGAAGGGCGCATCCTGCCCGGCATCGGGCGCGAATTCATGCCGCCGCTCGACGAGGGTTCCTTCCTGTACATGCCGTCGCTGCTGCCGCAGGCGGCGCTCTCCGAAGTGGCAGCGGTCAACAGCCGGCAGGATGTGGCCATGACCAGCGTGCCGGAAGTGGCCTGCGTGGTGGGCAAGGTCGGCCGCGCCGACTCGGCACTGGATCCCGCCCCCGTCGGGATGATCGAGACGATCGTCACGCTCAAGCCGACGGACGAGTGGCGCACCGTGCCGGTCCAACGCGTCTTTTCGGACTGGTCGGCGTGGCTCAAGGCGCCGCTGGCCCGGATCTGGCCGGAGCACCGGCGCATCACCAAGGACGAAATCCTCACCGAACTGCAGGAGAAGACCGCGGTGCCGGGCGTGCTTCCCTCCTGGCTGCAGCCGATCCAGACGCGTCTGGTGATGCTCCAGACGGGCTTCCGTGCCATGATGGGCGTCAAGATCTACGGCAGCGACCTGCGCGAGATCGAGCGCATCGGCCTGCAGATGGAGCAGATCCTGCGCGAGGTGCCGGGGGCCACCGACGTCGTGGCCGACCGCATCGTTGGCAAGCCGTATTTGCAGATCGAGATCGACCGCGACCGCCTGGCGCGCTACGGCGTCGGCATGCAGGACGTGCAGGACGTGATCGAGACCGCCCTGGGCGGCATGAACCTCACGGAGCAGGTCGACCGGCGGGAGCGCTATCCGATCCGCATCCGGCTGGCGCGCGATTTTCGCGAGGATCTGGACGCGATCCAGCGGATCAACGTCCCGACCGCGTCGGGCGCGCAGGTACCGCTGGCCCAGCTCGCGACCATCGAGGCGGTGCTGGGCCCGCAGGAGATCAAGGGTGAGCGCGGCCTGCTCGTCGGGTATGTCACCATGAACACGCGCGACCGCGACGAGGTCTCGGTGGTCCGCGACGCCGAGGCACGGCTGCAGCAGGCGGTGCGCGAGGGGCGGTTGCACGTGCCGCCCGGGACCTACTGGGAGTGGTCGGGCCAGTTCGAGAACCAGGTCCGCGCCATGGCCCGCATGCGGATCCTCGTCCCCATCACACTCGGCATCATCTTCGTGATGCTGTACATGGGCTTTTCCCGCTGGTGGGTCGGCGCGGTCATCTTCTTTGGCGTGCTGGTCTCGGCCTCTGGGGGCTTCATCCTGCTCGGCATCTGGGGGGCGAATCTCTCGGTGGCGGTGTGGGTGGGCTTCCTGGTGCTCTTCGGCGTGGTCGACGACGACGGCGTGGTCATGGCCACCTATCTGGAGGGAGCGTTCAAGGGGCGGACCTTCACCGGCGTCGAGGAGATCCGCGAGGCGGTGGTGGCGGCGGGGCTCAAGCGGATCCGTCCCTGCCTGATGACCACCGCGACAACGGTCATCGGCCTACTGCCGATCTTCTGGACGTCGGGCCGCGGCTCGGATATCATGCAGCCGATGGCCATTCCATCAGTCGGCGGCATGGCGGTCTCCCTGGTCACCCTGTTCATCGTCCCCTGCCTGTTCTCGGCTGTCGAGGAGTGGAAATGGCGGCGGGCCCGGCGAGCCTGCAACCTTACCGCCGCTGAGTAGCCGGTATCACCGTGCCCCGGCGGGGGTGCGGCCGTTTGTGGAGCGCTCCTCGGAGGAGAAACATGACCATCGTTCTGGAACGGGTTTACGGCGCGGCCCCCCGGACGGCGGGCCACCGTGTCTTGGTCGACCGCGTCTGGCCGCGCGGCGTCGCGCGGGCGTCGCTGGAACTGGATGAATGGTGCCGCGAGCTTGCGCCGAGCCGCGCGTTGCGCACCTGGTTCGCGCACGATCCCGGACGCTGGGAAGCCTTCCGCGGGCGCTATCTGGCCGAGCTGGACGGGCACCAGGCGGAACTCACGCGCCTGCGGGAGATGGCCTCGCGGAAGGGTCTGGTCCTCCTGTACGGCGCCCGCGACACGGCACATAACCAGGCCGTCGTCCTGCGCGAAGCGCTCGAAAAGGGCGTGCCGGCCCGGCGGGGCGGGAAGGCCGAGAACAGGATGGACTAGCGAGGCCACTCATCGGCCCCAAGGGCGTGCACGCGATCACTGGGGATGGGCGATGAAAGCGAGCCAATCGATGGATTCGAGAGAACTGATGGCTCGATTCAGTCGATTCACGCGATTCTATCGACCCCCACACCCCGCCCAGCGGCACTTTGCGAATGCGCTGGGTGTTGACAGTCGTGCGGCAAATATGCTTAACTGATCCCGATACCCGGCACGGAGGCGCGGCGGTTATGCGTTTCCGGGCCGGCTATGGAATCGAATCATGAGGGCGAACTTTTCAGGGAATCCTTATCGCCACGGCGACGCTGGCGTCGTCCGTCGCGGTTCCGTCCGCCCGCAGACGGCCATGGCACGCCTTCCGTTGCTCCGTTCGGATCTCCTGCTGGGAGGCCCGGCCGGTTGCATGACGTAATTCCGCGGATGGACGAGCAAGCTGAATAATGGAACCCCGTGGAAGTCTCTTCGACGGGGTTTTCTTGTATTCAGGGATAAAGGATGAGTGAGTGAGATCATGAAAGCAGGAGCACGGATCCAATTTTTCGACACGACCCTGCGCGACGGCGAGCAGGCGCCCGGGTACAGCATGAACCTGGAGGAGAAGGTTCGCCTGGCGTTGCAACTGGAGTCGCTGGGTGTCGATGTCGTCGAGGCCGGTTTCGCGATCGCCTCGCCGGGCGACGCCGAATCGGTCGCCGCCGTCGCGCGCGCACTCAAACAGACCACCGTCGCCAGTCTCTCGCGTGCACTGGAAAAGGATATCGACGCCTCCGCCGCGGCGCTGCGCGAGGCGGTCCACCCCCGCATCCACACCTTTATCGCGACCAGCGACCTGCATTTGCAGTACAAGCTGAAGATGTCGCGCGAACAGGCTCTCGATCAGGCCCGGCGCATGGTGGCCTACGCCCGCAACCGCTGTGCCGAGGTTGAGTTCAGCGCCGAGGATGCTTTCCGCTCCGACCGCGACTACCTCTGCCGCATCGTCGAGGCGGCCATCGATGCCGGCGCGACAGTCATCAACCTTCCCGACACCGTGGGCTATGCGACGCCGGACGAGTTTTTTGCGATGGTCGAGGCGGTGCACACGCGCGTGCCCAACGTGGACCGCGCGACACTGGCCGTCCACTGCCACAACGATCTCGGACTCGGCGTGGCCAATTCGCTGGCCGGCATCCGCGCCGGCGCGCGGCAGGTCGAGTGCACGATCGGCGGCATCGGCGAGCGGGCCGGCAACGCGGCGCTCGAGGAGATCGTCATGACGCTGCGCACCCGCGCCGACTTCTTCGACTGCACCTACACCATCAAGACGGAAGAGCTGTTCCGGACCGCGCGCCTGCTGGCGTCGATCACCGGTGTCAAGATCGCGCCCAACAAGCCGATCGTCGGCCAGAACGCCTTCGCGCACGAGTCGGGCATCCACCAGCACGGCATGATGGCCAATGCCCGCACCTACGAGATCATGACGCCCGAGTCGGTGGGGGTCATGAAGACCTCGCTGGTGCTGGGCAAGCATTCGGGACAGCACGCCTTCATACGGCGCCTCGAGGAACTGGGCTACAAGCCCGGGGCCGAGCAGGCCCAGCAGTTGTTCGAAGCCTTCAAGCTGCTCGCCGACCGCAAGAAGACGATCGAGGACCGCGACCTGGTCGCCCTGGTCGAAAGCGCCAGCGCGTCGGTCGCCGATCCGAAACGCGGCTGGGTGCTCGACAGCTTCGTGGTCAACAGCGGCAACCGCATGACGAGCACGGCGTGCGTCACGCTGCGCAAGGGCAAGCGGAAGGCGCAGGAAGTCGCGACCGGCTCCGGGCCGGTGAATGCCTCGTTGCGCGCGATCGAGAAGATCATTCACCACCCGTTTGTCCTCGAGGAGTACCAGTTGCAGGCGGTCACCGAGCGGCGCGACGCGCTCGGCGAGGTGCTGGTCAAGATTTCGGACGAGACCGGCTTCTATCGCGGACGGGGCGTCAGCACCGACGTGATCGAGGCGAGCATTCTTTCGTGCCTCTCGGCCGTCAACCACATGCTGGACGCCAACCCCATCGCCAACGCCCTCGGCGCGGGAACCGCGCCCGCCCGGCAGCGCCCAACCCGACCGGTGCGCGCGGCCGCCGCGAAGAAACCCCGGAAAGCTCCTGCAACCCGGCAGTAGCCCTTCCCGACACGGAAAGAACCGAACCATGAGCATGACACAGACACAGAAGATCCTTGCGCGGCATGCGCGCCTCGACGCCGTCAGGGCCGGCCAGTTGATCCTGGCCGACCTCGACCTGGTCCTCGGCAACGACATCACGGCGCCGGTCGCGATCCGCGAGTTCGGCAAGTTCGGCAAGGCAGCCGTCTTCGACCGCGACAAGGTCGCGCTGGTGCCCGACCACTTCACGCCGAACAAGGACATCAAGGCGGCCGAGCAGTGCGCCTGCCTGCGCGCCTTCGCGCGCGAGCAGGCCATCACGAACTATTTCGACGTCGGCCGAGTGGGCATCGAGCATGCCTTGCTGCCCGAGAAGGGGCTGGTCACGGCGGGCGACTGCATCATCGGCGCCGACAGCCACACCTGCACCTACGGTGCGCTCGGCGCCTTCTCGACCGGCGTGGGCAGCACCGACATGGCCTGCGGCATGGCGACGGGACAGGCCTGGTTCAAGGTGCCGTCCGCCATCCGCTTCGTCCTCGAAGGCCGTCTGCCGCAGCATGTCTCGGGCAAGGATGTGATCCTGCACATCATCGGCCTCATCGGCGTCGACGGCGCCCGCTACCAGTCGATGGAATTCACCGGCCCCGGTGTGGCGGCGCTCTCGATCGACGACCGCTTTACGATCGCCAACATGGCGATCGAGGCCGGCGCCAAGAACGGCATCTTCCCCGTCGACAACCAGACGCGCGACTACCTCCGCGAGGTCGGCGCCCGCGAACCAGTCATCGAGGCGGCCGACGACGACGCCGTCTACGAGGCGACCCATACGATCGACCTCGGCAGCCTGCGCCCGACCGTCTCGTTCCCGCATCTGCCGTCGAACACCCGCACGATCGACGCGGTCGGCGAGGTGAAGATCGACCAGGTGGTGATCGGCTCCTGCACGAATGGCCGCCTGAGCGACCTGCGGATCGCGGCGGAGATCCTGAAGGGCCGGACCGTGGCGCCGCATGTCCGCGTGATCATCTTCCCCGCGACGCAGAAGATCTGGCTGCAGGCGATGGAGGAGGGGCTCTTCCGCATCTTCGTCGAGGCCGGCTGCGCCGTCAGCACGCCGACGTGCGGCCCCTGTCTCGGCGGCCACATGGGCATTCTGGCCGCCGGCGAACGCGCCGTGGCGACCACCAACCGGAACTTCGTCGGCCGCATGGGGCACGTCGAGAGCGAAGTCTACCTGGCCAATCCCGCCGTGGCCGCGGCCTCCGCCGTCACCGGGTATCTCACCGATCCCGCCACCCTCGAAACCGTCTAAGGAATCCGAACATGACCGTCAAAGGCACCGTCTTCAAGTACGGGGACAACGTCGACACCGACGTGATCATCCCCGCCCGCTACCTGAACACCAGCGACGCCGCCGAACTCGCGCTGCACTGCATGGAGGACATCGACGCCTCCTTCGTCAAGCGGGTCCGGGCGGGCGACATCATCGTAGCCAACCGCAATTTCGGCTGCGGGTCGAGCCGCGAGCACGCGCCGATCGCCATCAAGGCTTCGGGCGTGAGCTGCGTGATCGCCGCGACCTTCGCCCGCATCTTCTACCGCAACGCCCTGAACATCGGGCTGCCGATCCTCGAGTGTCCCGAGGCGGCCGCGGCGATCGCCGCCGGCGACGCGGTGTCGGTCGACATTGCCACGGGGGTCATCACCGATATCACCACGGGGGCGACGTTCCAGTCGGAGCCCTTCCCGCCGTTCATGCAGCAGCTGATCGCCGCGGGCGGTCTGGCGCCCTACATGGCCGCCCAGCAGCGGACGGTCGACTGATGGTTTTGTGGAGTCTAGACGAACATGAAGAAACAGATTGCATTGGTTCCCGGTGACGGCATCGGGCCCGACATCGTGGGTGAAGCCGTCCGGGTGCTGGATGCCGTGGCCGCGCGCTTCGGGCACGCGTTCACGTTTGCCGAATGCCTGGCGGGCGGCGTGGCGATCGACGCCCGCGGCGAGCCCCTGCCGGCCGAGACGCTGCAAGCCTGCCGCGGCGCCGATGCCGTCCTGCTCGGCGCCGTCGGCGGCCCGAAGTGGGACGCCCTGGGCGGCAGCCAGCGCCCGGAAAAGGCGTTGCTGGGGCTGCGCGGCGGCCTGGGCCTCTTCTGCAACCTGCGCCCCGCCGTGCTGTTCAGCCAGCTCCGCGACGCCTGCCCGCTGCGGGCCGACATCATCGGCGACGGGCTCGACATCATGGTCGTGCGCGAACTGACGGGCGGCATCTACTTCGGCGACCGCGGCCGCAACGCCGCCGGCGACGAGGCCTACGACACGATGCGCTATTCGGTCGCCGAGGTCGAGCGCATCGCCCGCCTGGCCTTCGGCATCGCCCGGCAGCGGCATCGCCGGGTGTGCAGTGTCGACAAGCACAACATCCTCGAGACCAGCCGTCTGTGGCGCGAGACCGTCACCCGGGTGGCGCGCGACTTTCCCGATGTCGCGCTCAGCCACATGTACGTCGACAACGCGGCCATGCAGCTCGTGCGCAACCCGCGCCAGTTCGACGTGATCGTGACGGAGAACATGTTCGGCGACATCCTGAGCGACGAGGCCTCGATGATCACGGGCTCGATCGGCATGCTGCCCTCGGCCAGCCTGCGGCTCGACCATTTCGGCATGTACGAGCCGATCCACGGATCGGCCCCCGACATCGCCGGGAAGGATCTCGCCAATCCGATCGCGACGATCCTCTCCGCCGCCATGATGCTGCGCTACACCTTCGCGATGCCTGCCGAGGCGCAGGCCATCGAGCAGGCCGTGGGCCGGGTGCTCGACGCGGGACTGCGGACGGCCGACATCGCGGCGAAGGGCGAGGCGACCGTCGGCACGCGCGCCATGGGCGACGCCATCGTCGACGCGCTCGCGTAGGTTGTTGCTGCGGGGGTCGTCCACGCCGTCATGGACTTTGCCCGCTTGATGCCCTATAATGCCCTCATGCATGGGTGGCCGGGGCTTCCGTGAACGCGGAAGGCCCCGGCAGATGGTATGGATTTTTGGGAGTCGTATGATGGGTCGGAACATTGTTGAGAAGCTTCTGGACGCGCACTGGGTGGCCGGCGAACGACAGCCGGGACGGGAAGTGGCCATCCGCATCGACCAGTGCCTGACGCAGGATGCCACGGGGACGATGGCCTATCTGCAGTTCGAGAGCATGGGGCTCGACCGGATCCGGGCCGAGCTGGCCGTCAGCTACGTCGATCACAACACGATCCAGGTCGGGTTCGAGAATGCCGACGACCACGCCTACCTCCGCACGGCCGCGCAGCGCTACGGCGCCGTTTTTTCCAAACCCGGCAACGGGATCTGCCATCAACTCCATCTGGAGCGCTTCGGCTTGCCGGGCAA
>JAAYZJ010000316.1 GCA_012514915.1 Lentisphaerota bacterium
CACACCCTGGCAAGGAAGCAAGGAAACTCAAACACCGTGTAGTCTTGCCTTTGTTCGTATCTTCGCGTATTCTTGCTGTTCGAGATCCGCGCGATGGAGGGATGGCTGAGTGGTTGAAAGCACCGGTCTTGAAAACCGGCGTGCCGCAAGGTACCGTGGGTTCGAATCCCACTCCCTCCGCCAGGGTTGCCGGCATCCCGGCAAACACATAAACGGTCGACCGCAAGCGCCGCCGTGCGCGTCAACCGCCCCCACGCCACCCGCTGACTTCAGGTGTGGCCTGCACCAGCGTCAAAGCTTCTCGGCGTGAGCCATGCCGCATCGGGCGGCGGTGGCGGGCGCGCTAGAACAGGCGCCGCGAGGCCGTATCGGCGATCGAGCGGACGACGCTGACGGCCAGGTTGTCGGCATGGTCGCTGATGCGCTCGAGGATGCGCAGCGTCTCGGTGAAGATCACGTCGGCCTGCGGCTGGCAGCCCCCGCCTTCCAACCGCTTGATATGCGCCTGGCGCGTGCGTCCGTAGATGCGGTCGAATTCGCTCTCCATGCGGCAGACCTGCTCGGCCTTGGCCGCGTTGTTTTCCGCGAAGGCCTCGATCGCCAGCCGGTAGGTTTCAAAGGCCTGTTTCCACAGCCGGTCCAAGTCGAGGATGGCCACTTCGGTGAAGACCACCTTGTTGTCGATGCGCTCCTGGGCGAAGCCGGCCAGATCCTCGGCCATGTCGCCGATGCGCTCGATATCGATGAGCAGGTTCTTGATCTGGAAGCACCGTTGCTGCTGGACACGGGTCAGCTCGCGGTTCAGCAGCATGTTGATGAAGTGGGTCAGCGCCTTGTCGATCGGATCGACGAGTTCGCGCTCGCGCGTGACGACCTGCTCGATCTTGCCGGCGTCGAGGCTGACCAATGCCTCGCAACTGTCGCGGACCATCTCCGCCGTGATCCCCCCCACCCGGACCAGCTCGCGGGTCGCCTCGGCCAGGGCGACGGACGGCACCGTGTACTGCATTTCATCAATGTAGGTCGTCACCTTGATCTCAGACGGCTTCTTGGGGGTGGGCGTCAGCCAGGACGAAAGGCGTGCGAGCTGGTGGACAAATGGGACGAGCAGCAGGCTGACGCTGACGTTGAAGATCGTATGCGCATTGGCGATCTGGCGCGGCAGTTCCGACGAGGTGGAGGTGACGATGTCGGTATACTGGCGGATGAACGGCACGAACAGCAGCACGCCGAAAACGTTGATCAAGATCTGGGCGATCGAGGCCTGGCGCGCCGTGCGCGCCTGCCCCAGCGAGGCGACGAACCCGGTGATGCACGAACCGATGTTCGCGCCGAGGATGATGCCGATCGCCCCCTCGAGCGTGATCGCCCGCTGCATCCCCATCGCGACCGCCATGCTGGTCACCGCCGTGCTGCTCTGCGTGATGGCCGTCACGACCAGCCCCGCCAGGATGCCAAGGAGGGGGCGCTGCCCCATCGCCTCCATGGTGCCGGCGAAGCCGGGCAAGACGGCGAGGTGGTCGATCGAGGACTTCATGTACTGCATGCCGACGAAGATCAGGCCGAGGCCCATCAGGATTTCGCCGTACTTCTTCCAGTCGCGCTTCTCGAAGTACTCCAGGATGCAGAATCCCGCCACCACCAGCAGCAGCCGGAAGGCGCCGAGGTCGAAGACGACGATCTGGGCCGTGATGGTGGTGCCGATCTCCTGGCCCAGCATGATGCCGATCGACTGCTGCACGGTCATCAGATTGGCATTGATCAGGCCGATCATGGTGACCATCAGCAGGCCGCTGCTCTGCAGGAAGGCCGTCGCCACGGCACCGAACGCCGCGCTGCGCAGCCGGTTCTCGGTGACTTTCCCCAGCCAGACCTGGATCTTGTCGCCGGCCAGTTTTTCCATGCCGGCGCTCAGCAGCCGGATACCGAACATGAAGAGCGACAAGCCGCCTAGAATCTGAATCAAACCAATCACAAGTTGTCCTGATGTGGGGTGTTGATGTTACGTTAGCATGGTCGCCGGGTTGGATTCAAGGCG
>JAAYZJ010000317.1 GCA_012514915.1 Lentisphaerota bacterium
CAATCCTTTCAAGTTTTGTCCACCTCTCGATGCGCCCTCATCGCACCCCCTGTTCGAACCGATTACGAGCGGTCGACCAAGCGGACTTGCCTCGCGGCCGGGACGGCGGCTATAATGCCGTCATTTGCCGACGGGTCGGCGGGCGGGCTGGCCGCCCAGCGGGGATTCACTTACGATGCACCTGGCGGATGCCTTGATTTCACCCGGCGCGGGGGGCGCGCCATGAGCCATCCCGCCGTCGAAGCCGATGCCCTCGGCTATGTTTATCCCGACGGGACGCAGGCGCTGCACGACGTCTCGTTCCGGATCGAGACGGGGCGCGCCGTCGCGCTGATCGGCGGCAATGGCGCCGGCAAGTCGACCCTGCTGCTGCACCTGTGCGGCGCGTTGCTGCCGACGCGCGGGACGGTGCGCCTCGCCGGCATGCCCATCACCCGTGCAACGGTCGCGCGTGCGCGGCAGATGGCGGGGCTCGTCTTCCAGGATCCCGACGACCAGTTGTTCATGCCGACCGTGGCCGAGGATGTGGCTATCGGGCCGAGCAACGCGGGCCTGCCGCCGGAGGTGGTCGAGCGGCGTGTGGCCGCGGCGCTCGAGCGGGTCGACCTGGCGCACCTCCGCGAGCGGCCGCCCTACCGGCTTTCGGCCGGCGAGAAGCGGGGCACCGCCATCGCCACCGTGCTGGCGATGGAGCCGGCGATCCTGGTGATGGACGAGCCCTCGACGCACCTCGATCCCCGCGGGCGGCGGCGGCTGATCGAGCTGCTGCGCGCGCTGCCCCAGACCCGGATCATCGCCACGCATGATCTCGACCTGGTCCTGGAGACCTGCGACGAGGCGCTGCTGCTCAGCGCCGGCCGGCGGTTGGCGCACGGGCCGGCCGCCGCGTTGCTGGCTGATGAGGCCCTGATGCTGGCCCATGGCCTCGAACGCCGTCCCAGGCGGCCGTGTTCCTGGCCCGCCCCGGTGGATTCGGTCGCCCCGGTGGAACCGGGGACGATTCTAGGCCACGATTCGTGTACGATTCTTGTTGCTAACCGCAAGGGATTATTCTAGTCTCTCTCTCCATAACACCTTACCGGGTTTTCGTTAAGACCGGGTTTTCGTTAAGAAGGAATGTGGTCATGGGCAAAGTTTTGCGCATCCTTGTCATTTTAATTCTGGCGCTTGGGGTTGTCGCGGCGATTCTCGCGAGCATCAACTTCACCAAACGCGAGCTCCTGATCGGACGCACGCACGCGCTGGAGGAGATGGTCGTCAAGCTGGCGCGCACGCTGGAGGCGAGCGACGCCCCCGAGGTGCCGCAGGCGGCCTATCCGCAGCGCGACCTCTCTCCGGTCACCAGCCGCGAGGTCGAGAATCCCGAGCGCTCGACCTTCTGGGACGCCTACAACCACCTGCTGGAGCCCACTGCCCAGCCGATCCCCACGCTCGACTACAGCTCGAACGAGAAGCGGCGCCAGCTTCGCGAGTTCTACCGCATCGACCCCGCGACCGGCAAGCCCGAGATCGACAACTTGACGGGCAAGCCGGCAACCAAGGGCCCCGGCACGATGGACGAGATCCTGAGCGAGATCTTCGAGCGTGCCAAACGCCAGTACGCCCTGTTGAACGAGACCCGGGCCGAGCTGCCCAAGCTGCGCGACGAGCTCGTCGGCACGATCGAGGAGGTCAACCGCCTGAAGCAGGAGGGGCGCGCCGACAAGCGGATCATCGAGGAGAAGGATGTCCGCATCGCGGCGCTGGACCGCGAGAAGCGCGAGCTCGAGGAGCGCATCGCCCGCCTGGACGAGGAACTCCGCGGCATCCGCGCCGAGCTTCAGGAGGCGCAGGATCTTGCGCTCCGGCAGGAGGAGGAACTCAAGCGGTTGAACGACACGATCCTGGTCCAAGCGGATCAGATCAAGATCCTGAAAGGTAAGGGGGACATCATTCCGACCGGTACCGCTGCGCCCGCCGACAACATGGAGGGGGCGATCTCGCCGGGCGTGAAGGGGCGGATTGTCTCGTTCAACGAGGATTGGAAGTTCGCGGTGGTCGAGTTCTCCGACGAATTCATGAACGAGTTCCTCGGCGAGGACCGCTCGCGCGCCATGCAGCAGATCGAGGTCATGGTCAAGCGTGCCGGCTTCGAGGGCCCGGCAGGGGAGTTCGTCACGCGTCTGCGTCTGCGGCAGGCCCTGCCCCGGCACAACCTCGTGGTGGCCGACATTCTGGTCGACTGGCAGCAGGCTCCTGTGGCGGTCGGCGACGAAGTCTATTTCTAGCCGCGCGTCGGCCCCCGTGTCGGCACGGCCGCCATCATCCCCATCCGGAGTCGTGAGTTGAGCGATACGCGTGCCAAGACGAGCGTGACCGAGCGCGGGTTCGACCGGGCCTGTGCCCGGCGGTTGCGCCGCTGCTGGTGGCTGCTCGCCGCCGTGCTGCTCGCCGGCTGGCTGAGCGGCTGCGCGACAGAGGCGGACGGCGTCATGCCGTGGTCGACGCCACAGCCCGGCGAGGGCAGCGTGCCGCTCCCCTCCGGATTCAGGCGCGAATAGGCGCGGATCCGCATGCGCCGTTGCCTTTCACCCCCCGTTCTGGGATGCGTGCTGGCCGTCGTGCTTCTGGCCACCGCCGGGCACGGCGACCCCGCGGCGGAACGCCGCGCCGCGCCTGCCGCCGCGCCTGCCGCCGCGGCGGAGGCGGCGCACGAGTCGTGGCGCGTGCCCTGGCACTGGGCGCTGAATGAAAATGTGCGGCGCATTTCGGGGGTCGGTCTCGCCGGCCTGATGGCCAGCATGCTGCTGCTCGCCTGGTTCGACCGCCGCCGTTGCCGCACGCTGGCTGCACGGCCGCCGCTCTCCGTCCTGATCCCCTGCTACAACGATGGCGCGACGGTCGGCGCCACGCTGGCCAGTGTCTTTGCCGCCGGCGTGGACGGCCCGCTCGATGTGGTCGTCATCAACGACGCGAGCCGGGACGACAGCGCCGCGCAACTGGAGCGGCTGCAGCGCGCCTATCCCTTCCGCGTCATCACCAATCCCGTCAACCGCGGCAAGACGCCCAGCCTCAACGACGCCGTCCACGCGGCGCGCCACGACCTGCTGCTCTGCCTCGATGCCGACACCGAGCTGAACCGGCCGGCGCTCGACGACATGCTCGCCCGCCTCACGGGCGGTCGGCGGGTCGGCGCGGTGAGCTGTCCCTACCGCCCCTCCAACCGGGGGTTCCTGCCGGTCATGCAGGCGATCGAGTACCGCATGCTGCTGCTGACGCAGGGGGCGCACAACCTGACCTCGGCCATGGCGCTCTGGGGCGGCTGCCTGATGGTGCGCCGCGAGGCGTTTGTCGCCGCGGGCGGCTTCTCGCCCGACGCCATCACCGAGGATGTCGACCTCGCCTTCAAGCTGAACCGGGTGCGGTGGCGCGTCGAGCAGAGTTTCGTGCCGGTGGCCAGCGCCGTGCCGCAGACCCTGCGCGCCTGGGTGCGCCAGAAGCTCCGCTGGACCGCCGGCGGCATGCAGTGCTACATCCGGCATGTGCCGGTGTGGCTGCGCAACCCCAGCCAGATTTGCTTTATCCTGGCCTACAGCCTGCTGATTCTCAGCTCGATCCCCGCCGTGCTGTCCGACCTGCGTTTCGGCGAAAGCATGATGAACCTCTTCGCCGCCCTGAACCGCGTCAACACGGTCCAGGCGAGCGTGGTCGAAGTGGCGGGGTTCTACGGGCGCGACCTGCTGCGGCGCTTGCTGGGAAGCGGCCTCTGCTGCCTGCTGTCGACCCTCTACGTCCTGCCGCTGATCAGCCGCCCGCGCGAACTCTGGAAACTCCTGCTGGTCTTTCCCTTCTCGCTCCTCTACTTCCCCGCCTACATCGTCGTGTCGCTCTTCGGGATTCTCACGGGCGTCCGCAGCGTCCGGCGTCTGCTCCCCTCGGACGTCAAAGGGTGGTAGCCCCGGCAACCGGGGCAACCGGGGCTTGCCTACCACGATAGACATGCGTTACACTGGAACCATTGTCGTATCAGCGACCGTAAGCCATCCATGAAAGACACGTCAGCCAACCGGAGCGCGCAATCCCAGACCCTTGTGCTCGCGCACGAAGCGGACGGCGGGATTCTGCGTGTGCGCAAGACGAAGCTGCTCGTCATCAGCGGGCCGTTGCAGGGGCAGGAATTCGTCGTCGGCAAGGAGGTGTTCACGATCGGGTCCGGCAAGCAGAACGACCTGGTGCTGGACGACTCGACCGCCTCGCGTCGCCATTGCGAGATCGAGGTGGGCGAGGAAGGCTACCAGATCCGCGATCTGGACAGCACCAACGGCACGCTGGTGCAGGGGGTGAGGGTGGCCTCGGCCTACCTCAATCCGGGGGCCGAGTTCCAGGTTGGCAAGACGCGCGTCATCTTCTGCCCGCTGCAGGAGTCGCGCGACATTCCGCTCAGCCGCAACGAGAGTTTTGGGGCCATGATCGGGCGCAGCGTCGCCATGCGGCGCATTTTCCACCTGGCCGAGACGTACGCCCCCACCGACGCCACGGTGATGATCACCGGCGAGACGGGGACGGGCAAGGAGATCCTGGCCGCTGAGATCCACCGCCACAGCCAGCGGGCGCGCAAGCCCTACATCGTCATCGATTGCGCCGCCATCTCCAAGGATCTGATCGAGAGCGAGCTGTTCGGCCACAACAAGGGGGCCTTCACCGGCGCGAACGCCGACCGGCAGGGGGCGTTCGAGCATGCCGACGGCGGCACGGTGTTTCTCGACGAGATCGGCGATCTGAACCCCGAGCTCCAGCCCAAGCTGCTGCGGGTGCTTGAGAACCGC
>JAAYZJ010000318.1 GCA_012514915.1 Lentisphaerota bacterium
CCGCCACGGCGGATGAAATCTGGGAGCAGACGACGGCCATGCTGGCCCAGCCCGGATTCTCCGCGCGGGGCTTCATGACGCGCAGCAACGTCGAGGTGGTCTGCACGACCGACGACCCCGTCGACTCGCTCGAGCACCACCGGGCCGTCCGCGCGAGCGGCTTCCCGGTACGGATGCTCCCCTCCTGGCGCCCCGACAAGGCGCTGCTCATCGACCGGCCCGCCTTCTGGAACGCCTGGCTCGACAAGCTGGCCGCCGCGTCGGGGAGCGCGGTCGACTCGTATGCCGAACTCCTGCAGGCGCTGGAACGCCGCCACGCCGTCTTTCACGACGCGGGCTGCCGCCTTTCCGACTACGGCCTCGAAACGGTGCCCGACGCCGCTCCCTGCTCCGGGAAGAAGCTGGCCGCCATCTTCGACAAGGTGCGCGCCGGCGGCACGCCGACCGCCGCCGAAGCCGCCCAGTTCCGTTTTGAACTGCTGGTCGCGTGTGGACGGATGGATGCCGCCTCGGACTGGACCTGGCAGATCCACTACGGCGCCCTGCGCAACACCAACACCCGGCTCTTCGAGGCGCTCGGTCCCGATGTCGGCTGCGACAGCATCGGCGACTTCACCGTGGCCCGGGCGATGGCACGCCTCTTCGACCGCCTCGACCGCGACGATGCCCTGCCGCGGACGATCGTCTACACGTTGAATCCGCGCGACAACGAGCTGCTCGGCACCATGATCGGCAATTTCCAGCGGGGCCCCGTGCCGGGCAAGATCCAGTTCGGCAGCGGCTGGTGGTTCAACGACCAGAAGGACGGCATGCGCCGCCAGCTCGAGGCGCTCTCCCAACTGGGGCTGCTGAGCCGCTTCGTCGGGATGCTCACCGACAGCCGCTCGTTCACGAGCTACCCGCGGCACGAGTATTTCCGCCGCATCCTCTGCGGCGTACTGGGCGACGACATGGAACGCGGCGAGCTGCCCGACGATCTGCCCTGGATCGGGAAGGTCGTGCAGGACATCGCCCACCACAACGCCGCCCGCTATTTCGGTTTCTAATGCGGGCAAAGCCTGCAACCCTCACCCCGCCCCTCTCCCAGCGGGAGAGGGAGAAAACAACGTTTTTGGTTGGCCTTGTCGACCGGCAAGTAACTAACCCGCGACGATGCAGGTGGGGCGGTGGACGGGATAGGTGCCCGGTTGCCGCGTGATCGCGCCGCTGGCGGGATCGAAGGCGTAGCAGGCGATTTCGTTCGACAGCTTGTGCCCCACCAGCAGCGTGCGGCCGTCGGGCAGCAGTTCGAAATCGCGCGGGAACGAGCCGGTCAGCGGTGAAATCGCCAAGCGTTCGAGCCGGCCGCTGTCGGGGTCGATGGCAAATGTGGTCAGACTGTCGAAGCCGCGGTTCGAGGTGATGAGACAACGCCCGTCGGGGGTCACTTTCAGCGCGGCGGCCTTGCTCTCGCCGGCGAAGTCGTCCGGCAGCGCGCGGATCGTTTGAATCTCCTCGAACGATTCACCCGTGTAGCGCAGGGCGACGACCGTGCTGTCGAGCTCGTTCAGAAGAAACGCCAAACGGCCATTGGGATGGAAGCGGAGATGGCGCGGGCCGGCGCCGGGCGCGGCATGAAACGCGCGGGCGGGGTCGGCGCGCAGGCCCTGGCGGGCGTGGGCGAAGTCGTAGAGGATGACCTGGTCGAGGCCGAGGTCGCAGACCGTGAGCCAGCGGCCGTCGGGCGTGACGGCCGCGAAGTGGGCATGGGCGCTCTCCTGGCGCACCGGATCCGGCCCGCGCCCCTTGTGCCGGACCGTGACGAGCGAATCGGACGCCAGCGCGCCGTTGGCATCGAGGGCCAGCAGGCCGGCGTGTCCCCCGGCGTACTCAGCAAAGACGAGTGTCTGTTCATCGGGCGCGAGCGATAGATGGCAGGGGACGCTTCCCGGCGTCGGGCACATGTTCAGCCGCCTCAGGGATGCCCCTTCGATGGCATAGGCTGCCACGGCCCCGGCCGCGTCGCGGGGGGCGCCCGGCGCGCGGCTGCACACCGTGTAGAGGCGGGTTCGCGCCCGGTTCAGGGCGAGATACGTCGGGTTCTCGATGCCCTTCAGCACATTGAGCGGCCGCAGTTCGCCCGCCGCAGGATCAACGTCGAGGACATGAATCCCCGCCAGGCTCTCGTCGGTGTAGCTGCCCACCCAGACCATCGTGTTCATGTGAAAAGCATAGCCACCGCGACCGGCGTCGTCAAATCCTCGCTGACGACTCCATTCGACGACCATCGCCTACGATCAACCCCAGCAAGAGAACAGCCGCCGGGGGGGGGGCAGGCTCCAGCGGTCCGGCTTTCTTTTCGCAGGTTATGCCCCCTCATCAAGCAGAAATCGATCGCCGTTTTCATTTCAGGCCCCCTGTGCTACACTAAGGACGATTTATGACGACTATCCCCCCGTCTGACCCCATGCAATCCGTTTTGGACCGCCTGCTGGCGGCCAAGCGCGTGGTTGTGACCGCCCACATACGGCCCGATGGCGACGCACTGGGCTCCGCACTGGCCCTGGGTGGTTTGCTGCGTCGGCAGGGTAAGACGGTCCAGGTGGCGCTTGACCGCGACGAAATCGGAGTGGCAGGCGTCCTGGTGGGGCCCCACGTCCTTGTGCCGACCGCGGAAGCCGACCCGCGCGCCGACTTGCTGGCAGTGGTGGACTGCGCCGTCAAGCACCGCATGCCGGAAGCGCTGTCGCCCTGGGTAGGACGCCTGCCGACAGTCAACATCGACCATCACCCGACGAACACCCGTTTCGGGAATGCGCAGTGGATCGATGCACATGCGAGCAGCACCGGGGAACTGATCTGGCGGCTCGCGCGGCAGGCGGGATGGACGATGGACCGCAAGATCGCCGAGGCGTTATGGGTCGCCCTGATCACCGACACGGGGCGGTTCGCCTACGAGGCGACGTCGCCGACCACGCTCACCTGCGCGAGCGACCTGCTTACGTACGGCGTGAGGACGGCCTGGCTCAACGAGCAAATCTATTCGATCTTCGACTGGCGTGTCCTCCAGTTGCGCAAGCGCGCCTATGCCAGTCTGGAAACATGGCAGGGGGGACGGGTTTCCGTCGTGTCGCTGGGGCACGACGATTTCGCCGCCACCGGATGCACCAAGGCCGATGCCGAAGACATCATCGAGATTCCCCGTTCCCTGCGCGGCAGCCAGATCGCGCTGTTTCTCTACGAGACGGAACCGGAGGCCGTGCAGACGCGCGTCAGCATCCGCACCCGTCCTCCGCTCGATGCCATCCTCCTCGCCAAGCGCTACGGCGGCGGCGGGCACCACCGCGCGGCGGGGGCCAACGTGCCGGGGGGGCTTGCGGCGGCCCGTGCCGAACTGCGCCGCGCCATCGAGTCCGACGGGCTCTACGGCGCCTAGACACGGGTACTCGGTTGGAAGCTGTGAAATAATCGCCTGCATACGGTCGGGACGGAGCCCGACCCTCCAAAACGCAAGGAAAACGGCGTATTATTGACCACTGGGGGGCGGGGCGACAACCGCACCCCCATTTTTTCACGGCTTGACCAAGTGTCTGCCCCTTCCCTATAATTTCGCTTGTGAGCGATACACGCATAGAGACCGATTCACTTGTCGAGCAGCTACTCCACGGCACGCCACTTGCCGCCTGGCGGCGGCTGGTCGAGAGCGCGCGTCTGTTTGAACAGCTGGCTCCGTGGGGCTGGATATCCCCCAGCCAGTTTATTGGCCTGCGTTTCGCCGCCGACACCCCCATCGCCTTCGTCAGCATCATGGGCGCGCAGTTGCCGACCCACTGCTGCTTCGCCTATCTGGGGTGGGAGGCGCTGGCGACCATTCAAGAGCAGATGCAGGCGCAGCAGCTCTCGATCCGCGACCTGATCGAGACTCCGGCCCTGCAAGTGAACTTTCCGGAGGCCAGCACGCTCGACCCCAAAGACCTCGCCATCCTGGCGGCGTGCCCCCTGCCGCTGGACAAGTCCACACGGGCGCCTCTTTTCCGCAGCCACCGTCCGGGGTTCCTGCCCTGGATTCTCGATACGGATGAAGTGCACCTGATGACGGAAATCCTCCGTCAAACGGCGGGCGTCGCCATGCGGAGCGAAACCGACCCGGCCTTGCTCGAGCCACCGGAGCCGGGCCTGGTCCTCGTCCGGAGCCACAATGCGGCCGGCGCCTGGGTGGAGGAGTGGCTCCCCTGCCCGGCGCGCGCCGAATTCGACAGGCCCCCGGTGCTGGATGTCGCCAAGCTCGCGCAGGTCGCGGCCCTGCGCTGCGGGCCGGCCCGCGTGCAGTTCGATCTTTCCCTTACCCGGGCGACCGTCGGCGAAAAGGGGAGCCGCATCCGCACCACCTACCTGCTGGCGGCTTTCGACAGCGAGGACGGTCGCTGCATCGGCGCCGACGTCATCCTGCCGACGGACGGCATCCCCGCGATGTGGCGGTCGGTGCCGGACCGACTGCTCGCGATCTGTCTCCATGCCGGCACCCGGCCGCGCGAGATCGAGGTCTGCTCGGAGCAGATGATGGAAACGCTGCGTCCCCTGCTGGGCAAATTGCCGATCCGGCTGACGTTCCGCAGAAACCTGCCGCATTTTCAAGCCTTTATCGACAACATGGACCCGGCCGCACGGGCCACGGAGATGCAGCCCCATGAATAGCCCCGTCCGACTCGGCGTGAACATCGACCATGTCGCCACCCTGCGCCAGGCACGCCGATCTGATTATCCCGACATTGTCGAGGCCGCCCGGATCTGCGAGGAGGCCGGCGCCTGCGGCATCACGGTTCATCTTCGCGAGGATCGGCGGCATATCCAGGACGACGACGTGATCCGCCTCCGGCGGGCGATCGCGACCCGCCTGAACCTCGAAATGGCCAACGCCCCCGATGTGCTGGCGCGCGCGGTCGAGGTTCGTCCGCACGAGGCCTGCCTCGTGCCGGAGCACCGCGAGGAATTGACGACCGAGGGCGGCCTCGATGCCGACGGGAACCGTCAGGCCCTCGCCGCGACGATCCGCGCCCTGCAGGATGTCGGCACGGAGGTCAGTCTCTTCATCGATCCCGAGCCCCGGCAGATCGAGGCGGCCGCCGCGCTCGGCGCGACGCACATCGAGCTGCACACCGGCACCTATTGCCGCCTGCACGGTGCCCGCCAGGCGGAGGAGCTCGCGCGCCTGACCGAGGCGGCGCAACTGGCCCACCAGGCCGGACTGATCGTGAACGCCGGGCATGGCTTGACGCTCGCCAATGTGGGCCCCGTCTGCCGCATCCCGCGGATGCACGTGTTGAACATCGGGCACAGCATCGTGTGCCACGCCGTCTTCGTCGGCCTGGCCGCGGCCACGCGCGCCATGCTCGCGGCCATGGCCGCCGCGCCGCAGGCAGAACCGTCATGAGATTCCGCTCCGTCGCCGCAATCCGCCAGCGCGAAGCCGTCGCGATCGGGCAAGGTCTCCCGGCGGCCGTTCTCATGGAGCGGGCCGGCACGGGACTGGCGCGCGCCATCTACCGGCTGCTCCGGGCCCGGGGGGGGAGCATGTGCCTGTTCGCGACGGGGCATGGCAACAACGGCGGCGACGCCTTTGTCGCGGCCCGTCTGCTGGAGCAGTGGGGCGTCCGCTGCGAGCTGCGTTTGACCGCCGCTCCGGCGGCGTTGAAGGGCGCGGCGCGGCAAGCCTGGGAGCTGCATGAGGCCGCGGCCGCGCCGCATGCCGTGGTCGACATGGTCGACCGCGACGTGCTCTGGCGCGAGAGCGACCCCGCGGCGGCCGTACCGCCGGACGCCGTCGTGGTCGATGCGCTGCTGGGCACCGGCGCGCGCGGCGCGCCGGACGGAACCATCCGCGCGGCGATCGACTGGATCCATTGCTGCGCGCCGCACGCCGCCATCGTGGCAGTCGACCTGCCGTCGGGCATGGACGGCGACACCGGCGCGCCCCTGGGCGGCGCGTCGGTCCGTGCCGATCTGACCGTCACCTTCGACGCCCCCAAGCGCGGCTTTCAATTTCCCTGCGCCTGGCCCGCGCTGGGGCGGGTCGAGACCGTCGACATCGGCCTGCCGGACGACGGCGGGGAGCCGAACGACGAACACGGCGCCTGCGACGCGCTGACGGCAACCGATCTGGCGCCCTTGATCCGCCGGCGCCGGCGTGACAGCCACAAGGGGGACTACGGACACCTGCTGGTGGTCGGCGGTTCCGCCGGGATGGCGGGCGCCCCGGCGCTGGCGGCGCTGGGGGCGCTGCGCGCCGGCGCGGGGCTCGTCAGCGCGCTTGTCCCCGCGTGCGCGGCGGCGACGCTCGCCACCTGCGTCCCCGAGGCGATGACGTTCACACTCCCGGAACGGGGGGAAGCCGCGGCGGGGACGGCGCTTCCCCTGGGCCGGCGGACACTGACCGACTTCGACACCCTCGTCGCGGGTCCCGGACTGGGCACGGACGACGGGGCGAGAGGACGGATCGCGGCGCTGCTCGCGGCGGCACCTCCCCGCCTCCTCCTCGACGCCGACGCGTTAAATGTCCTGGCCCTTGACCGTCCCCTCCGCACCCTGGGCGGACCTGGACGGGTCATTCTGACCCCGCATCCGGGCGAGGCGGCGCGGCTGCTCGGCACGACGACGGCGGCGGTGCAGGGCGACCGGGCCGCGGCGGTGCGGCGTCTGGCCGACGCGACGGGAGCGGTTGTCGTGCTAAAAGGGTGCGCCACACTCGTCTGCGCCCCTGGCGGGCGGCCGCTGATGAATCTGACGGGCAATCCGGGACTGGCATCGGGCGGCAGCGGCGATGTCCTGAGCGGGGTGATCGGCGCGCTCTGGGGGCAGGGCCTGTCGGCGCCGGAGGCGGCGGCGCTCGGCGTCTACCTGCATGCCACGGCGGCCGACCTGGCGGCCTGGCGCGGCGGCGAAGCCGCCTTGATCGCCAGGGATGTCGCGGCGCATCTGGGCGAAGCGGCGGCCACCCTCGGTGCCGGGCACCCTTGAAGGAACGGCCGCCGGCCAGGCCCGCGGCCGACATACAAGCAGGAGACACCATGCAGACCATCGGTTTCATCGGCACGGGCGTCATGGGCAGCAGCATGGCGGGGCATCTGCTGGCCGCCGGCCACACGCTGCACCTCACGACGCGGACACGCGCCCGGGCGCAGGAGCTGCTCAATCACGGCGCCGTGTGGCACGAGACCCCGGCGGCGCTGGCCCCCCGGTGCGACACCGTCTGCACGATGGTCGGTTTTCCCGCCGATGTGGAGGCGGTCTATTTCGGAGCCGACGGTCTTCTGGCGGCGGCCCGGCCCGGGACGCTGCTGATCGATTTCACGACCTCGTGTCCCGACCTCGCGGCGCGCATCGCCGCCGAGGCCCGTTCACGCGGACTGCGGACGCTCGACGCGCCCGTCTCGGGCGGCGACAAGGGCGCGCGCGAGGCGACCCTCTCGATCATGGTAGGCGGCGACCGGGAGGTTTTCGAAGCCGCCCTGCCGCTGTTCAACCTCATGGGCAGACGGATCGTGCATCAGGGGCCGGCGGGCAGCGGGCAGCACGCCAAGATGTGCAATCAGATCGCGATTGCGGGCAACATGATCGGCGTCTGCGAGGCGCTGGCCTATGCCCGGCGGGCGGGACTCGACCCGGAACAGGTGCTGGCCAGCATCGCCTCGGGAGCCGCGGGAAGCTGGTCGCTCTCGAACCTGGCGCCACGCATGCTGGCCGGCGACTTCGCGCCCGGCTTCTACGTCAAGCATTTCGTCAAGGATCTGGGAATCGCGCTCGAGTCGGCGCGGGCGATGAAGCTCGATCTGCCCGGCCTCGCCCTCGCCCTGCGGTTGTACCGCGAGCTGGCGGAGGCGGGCGCGGCCGAGTGCGGCACGCAGGCGCTGATCCGGCGCTGGGAGGCAAGTGGCGGGCGGTAGGCGGTGGCGTGTCAGCGGGAGAGGGCCTGAACCGCCGCGCGGAGGGCGCGGATATGGTCGGGCGTCGTGCCGCAGCAGCCCCCGATGATCGACGCGCCGGCGTCCACGAGGCGGGGCACCTGCGCCGCCATCTCCGCGGGAGTTTCCGGGAAGACGTCCTGGCCGTCCACCTGCGCCGGGAGGCCGGCATTGGCATGCACGAGCAGCGGCACCCCGGCGGCGACGGACCGCATGGCCCGCACGATCTCCACCATCCGTTCGCTGCCGTTGCCGCAGTTGGTGCCGACGATGTCGGCGCCGTCCGCCAGCATCGCCGCGGCCGCCTCCTCGGGCGACACGCCCATCATGGTGCGGTAGTCGCCCTGCACTGTGCGTGAAAAGGTGAAGGTGACGATGGCCGTGCAGGCGGTGTGCGCCTTGACGGCCCGCAGCGCCAGCCGTGCCTCCTGGATGTCGCTCATCGTCTCGATGCAGATCGCGTCGGCGCCGCCCCGCGCCAGCGCCACCACCTGCTCGCGGAAGCTGGCGGCCATCTCGGCCTCGGTGACGTCGCCCATCAGCAGCAGCTTGCCCGTGGGCCCCACCGAGGCAATCACCCATTTTTCGCCGCCCGCCTCGGCGGCCGCCTCGGCCGAGAGACGCGCGGCGGCCTCGTTGATCGCGACCGCCTGGCCGGACAAGCCGAAGTGGGCGAGCTGCAGCGAATTGGCGCCGAACGAGTTGGTCTCGACCAGGTCGGCACCGGCCGCGAAATAGGCCTCGGCGATCGCCTTGACCTCGCGGGGATGATCCAGCGACCAGCGGTCGGGATTCTCGCCGACCTGAAGCCCCTTGGCTTTGAGAAAGGTGCCCCAGGCGCCGTCGGACACCAGGATGCGTCCGCTGCGGAGCGCCTCGAGGAGTGTGCGTTTCGGAGTGGTCTTCATTCTTGTCCCCTGTCCGCTTCCGGCGGCCGTGCGGCGGGCTCAGCCGCCACCCAGACATCCGGCCAGCAGTCGTTGCCGGTATGGAAAGTAATCCGGACGGCCGCCTCGGCCGGCGTGCCGGTTTCCCACGCGAAGATCTCGTAGTCGGCGGTGTCGTGCTCGTGCCCGCCCGCGCTCGCCCCGAAGACAAGCAGGCGGCCGTCGGCCGACAGGCGTGGAAAATACTCGTGGCTGAAGGCACCAGGAAGATCGAGGAGCGGAATCGACGTCTGCGTCGTCAGGGAGTGAAGGAAGATGATGTTCTTCATCTGCCCACCCTGCCCCACATAGAGCAGCGAGTCGTCCGTGGCCCAGTTCAACTGGCAGGTCGATCCATCGCCGACCGGCGTGAAGACGCCATCGGCATCCACCCAGCCGGTCGCGCGGCGCGCGCCACGCAGCGTGATGGCCGTCGCGCCGGTTGCTGACCGATAGTCGGGCGTCTGCAGCGAGATCCCCTCGGCAATCGGCGCCTGGCCGGTCCGCAGGAGCACCTGCTCGCGACCGTCGCGCAGCGACAACCGGATTACCTCGCGGTCACGGTTGCGCTGAAACACGATCGACCGGCCCCCGTCGGCCCAGGTCGCGAAGAAGGCGTTGGTGGCGACCCGCCGTTCGGTTCCCGTGTCCAGATCGAGGATCCAGGCATCCCACGGGGCCGATTGGCGCTGCGACACCCAGGCCACCTGCGAACGGGCGAACAGGACCTGCCTGCCGTCCGGCGAGAGCCGGGGATAGGTCTCGGTGTGCGGATCCCGGGTCAGGCGGCGGATATCCTGCGCCGGCCATTCCATGAGGAGGATGTCGTGGTTGCCATACCGGTTGGAGCTCCAGACCAGCCGCGCGCGGTGACGGGCCGCCAGGTCGCCCAGCGCCTGAACTTCGGCGGCGCCCGCGGCGACAGCCAACCCCTGCGACGGCGGGGTCAGGCGACCGCGTTTGCGCACGGCGCGCCATTCGTAGGCGGCAAACAGCAGGGCCCCCCCCAGGAAGGCGAGGGCCGCGAGGGCGAGGAGCTTCCGGCGGCGCGGCGGCGCGGCACGTCCGGCGGCCTCCCGGGCGACGGTCGGACGCCCCCACGCGATCGCGACCAAGGCGGCCCCGCCGAGGATGTAATCGACCATCTGCGAGACGACGTGCACGGCCAGCATGGCCAGCAGGGCCACTGCGGCGGGGAAGCCGAGCAGGCTCCAAACGGCGGTCGCCCCCCCCTCGTAGGCGCCGAAACCCATGAGCGTCGGCAGAGGCAGGGCCGCCGCCCCCTCGCCCGCCAGCAGGGCGGGCAGCACCAGGCGCGCGTCCGCTCCGGCCATGGCCGGCAAGTGGACACGCGTGACGCCGCGGAAAAGGAGGAACAGGCCGGCGTATTTGAACAGACGCACCCCCGCCGAGAGGAGGAACGCGCCCAGCAGCAGACGGCGGCTGCGCACGCGGGCCATCGAGGCGAGCGTGTTGTCGACGAAGGCCGCCGCGCGCTGCAGCTGCGGACGGTTCAGCCGCGCCCGCACGCGCGCCCAGAGGGGAACGATGACCCCGGGCAGGAGGGTGAGCAGGCCCCAGAGACCGACGAGACAGACGAGCGTCAGTGCACCCGCGCCCTTGGCGAGCAGCGGCCAGGTGGCCTGCCCGCGCGCCCAGGGAGCGGCGATGGCCAGCGCGAGGACGGCGGCCAGCGCGACCAGGTCGAAGAGGAAACTGATCGCCATGCTGCCGAGACAAGCCTCGGCCCCGACCCGGTAGTTGCGGTTCATCAGCGCGAGATACCCCAGCTCGCCCGCGCGGGCCGGCAGCAGATCGACCATGGCGTTGCGCGCCAGCGTCGCCAGGAACGAATGGCCGGCCGACGGCACCCGGGGCTCGCCCGCGCCGCGCAGCAGCAGGCGGTAGCGCTCGGAACGCAGCCACGTCTGCAGCACCTGGCAGACCACATAGCCCCCCAGCAACCGCGGAACCACATCGCGGATCGCCGGCCAGAGTTCGGCCTCCTGACCCGTCCCCTGCGCCACCAGTTGGAAGATCAGCCCCAGGGTGAGCAGGGAAACGGCCGCGGAAATAACGATTTTCTTCATAGGGGTTGGCTGCGGCCGGACGCGAGGCGTCCGGGGGTTCCCGTGCCGCGGTTCACGCCGGATCGCCGCGCGCGGCGAGCAGGGCGGCGCCGCGGCAGGCCGGTTCACGACAGGCGGCGGCGACAATGTCGATGCCGAGGCGCTCGCGCTTGAGTTGCAGCCAGAAGGGGCTGTGCGCGCCGCCTCCGGTCGCGACCACCCGGCCGGGGCGGCCCTCGGGGCAGAGGCGGTCAAGCAGGAGGCCGAGGGTGTCGGCGGAGGCCGTCATGATCGCCCGGGCGTAGTGTCCGTGCCCATGGTCGGGTTGGCGGTTGTCAAAGCCGGCGAGGCCGGGCTGGAGATGCGCCTGCGGGCGGGCCGTCAGGCCGTCGCAGTCGGGAGGAACGGCGGCGGCCAGCCGGTCAAGTTCTTGAAAGGTGAGTTCCGGGGCGTACGCGCGCCGATACCATTCAAGCACCCCGGCGCCGTTGCCGTCGAAGACCAGCAGCGCGTAGGCGTTGGGTTCGGTTCCGGGGAGATGACAGACGCCCGCGCGCGGACGGTAGTCGTCCGACAGCCCCACGCAGGCCAGCACGGTTCCGGTCGATTCGCTCACGGGGGCGCAGGCCCCCAGCCCCGCCCCAAGCGCGGCCGCATGGTGATCGAGTGTTCCGGCCGACACCCTCGCGCCGGACGGAAGTCCCAGCAGGCTGCCGCCCGCCTCCGTGCATCCTCCGACCACCGTGCCGGGACGCAGCGGGGTGGCCAACTGCGCCAGGCTCAGGCCGCAGGCCGTGACGGCGTCCGGCCACCAGGCCAGCGCGCGCTGGTCGAGCAGCCCCAGGAGCGAGGCGGTTCCAGCATCCCCCTGGAAGCGCCCGGTCAGGGCGAAGGAAAGGTAGTCGGAAATCGTCAGGACACGAACCGTCCGACGCCAGAGGGCGGGATCGTGCCGCTGCATCCAGACCAGCTTCGAGACGGCGGCATGACGGCCGAGGCCGCAGCCAAGGCCGGTCGTGGCCACGAAGTCGGGGCGGTCGGCCAGGCCGCGCACGACGTCGGGCACTTCCGGCGCGCGGGTGTCGGTCCAGAGGATCAGCGGCGTCAGTGGGTTCGCGGCCCCGTCGAGCAGCACATAACTGTTGGCCTGCGACGACCAGGAGAGCGCGGAGATCTCGTCGACGCGGGCACACGCGCCCTCCAGGGCCTGCTCCAATCCCTGGCGCAGCGTCTGCCAGAAGGCGTCGACCGCGACCTCCGCCCGGTTGTCGCCGGATCGAACCGGCACCTCGACCCGTCCGATTCCGCGCAGATGCAGGTCGGGATCGAACAGCCCGAGTTTGAAATAACTGGTTCCGAGGTCGATGCCAAGCCGATAGTTCATGCCGAAATCCAAAGGGACGTGGTGGCGGAACGCTCCGTTCAGGTAGCCCGGGACGGCGTGCCGGGGGTCACCGCGCGCGGCAGCGAGGCCAGCAGGCGCCGGCTCTCCTCCACCAGCAGGCGCCCGCTGTCGGTCGAAAACACCGAGGTGGAGGCCTCGTAGCCGCCTTCGGCCGCCGCCTGCTCGGTGGCGATGTAACCGGCCATGGTTCCATTGGCGCAGGAACAGACGAACGTATCGGGATCGTCGGCCCGGAGCGCCAGCGCATATTCGATAAAAGCCTCGCCCTGCCAGCCGATGAACCGCCAGGGACCGACGGCGAGCAGTTGGATTTCGGCCGGCATGCAGCGGCGCAGCGCCTCGGCGATCCGCCCGTCGGCCTGTGAACGCGCCAGCGCATGACTGGCTTCGGCGCCGAACAGGTCGCATTCCGTCGTCCGCACCAGGGCACGGGGCGTGCCGTCCTCCCGCTGACGCGCCAGCTTCGCGCGGACGGCGGCCACTTTGGCCGCGGCCGCCTCGATCGTCGGCAGCTCGCGCAGCGGGTATTCCACCGCCGTGCCGGCCGCGGCGAGGACAAGGTCGCTCCGAAAGACGATGCGCGCCAGCGCCGACTCGACGGCCCGCCCGAGGATCGTGCCGAGGCGGATGGCCTCGTCGAAGGTCTGCCCGCGGACACAGTGGCGCGGACTCTGGTTGCCGGCCGCCCCCATGTGGTGCAGGACGGGGAGCGACGGGCCAAGCCGCTCCTGCAGGTAGCGGCGGGCCATGGCGGGGAAGTCGCCCGTCACGAGCGTCGAATCCTCGTGCAGCACCGTCGGGTGCATCGCGTAGACTTCCATGATGCCGATCAAGCGATCGGAGTCGGCCTCGCGCGCCGCGAGCACGGGGATCTCGGGATCGGCCGGACCGGCGGGATCGCGGCGGTTGGTGCCGATGCCTTCGACCCGCGCCAGGGCCAGGCCGACCACGGCGGGGCGCAGGGCGCGGCAGGCGTCGATCCCGGCCTGGACGATCCCCGCCTCCAACCGATCCAGGTAGGCGGGGTCGGCGTTGGGAACCACGGTGTCGTAGCTCCCCGGCCCGCGATCCTGGACGACCGGCCCCGAGTGCGTGTGCGTCGCCGTGACCATGATCTGCCCGGCCGGGGTGCCGGTGGCCTCGGCGATGCGGCGGCGGGCGCGGGCGACCAAGTCCTTGGGGACGTAGATGATGTCGTTGGCGATGAACAGCAGCCGGGTCGCACCATCGTCGAGGGCCAGTGCGCTGCTGGTGAGCGGGTCATGCACGCCGGTGCTCCAGCGGGCGACATGCGGATAGCCGTAGAGGAACTGCGAGTTCAGCGGCGTGATGTCGGCGGCGGCGGCGCCGGCCTGCAAGCGGTTGCGAGGGGTCATGCTTCCTTCTCCCGGGTGTACACGGTTTGACCGCCGACCCATGTCCGGCGGATCTGGAACGCGTCATCGAACAGTGTCAGATCGGCATCGTAGCCCGGCAGCATCCGCCCCTTGCGATGGGCGAGACGGAGCACCTGCGCCGGGTTGGCGCTGGCCATGCGGACGGCCTGCGGCAGGCTGACGCCCGCGAGTTGGACGGCGTTGCGCACGGCCAGGTTCAGCGTGAGGCCGCTGCCGGCCAGGCCACCCGAGCGGTTGCCGCAGTTCGCCAGGCGCGCCGGCGCGCCGGGCGCCGCGAACACCACCTCCTGCCCCCCGAAAGTGAAGTGGCCCGGCGGGAGCCCCGCACCCACCATGGCGTCGGTGATCAGACAGACGCGGTCGGGTCCCTTGCACTGCAAGGCCATTTGAACGGCCACGGGATCGACATGCACGCCGTCGAGGATGAAGTCGACGGAGACGCCCGGCGCGGCCAGGATGGCCTCGACGGCGCCGCACGGGCGCACGCCGCCCTCCGTCACGGGAGGCACCGGGAACACGTCGTAAAAGTGGGTGGCATGGCAGGCCCCCGCGGCGATCGCGCGCTGCGTCTGGACGACCGACGCCTGCGTGTGCGTCATGAAAACCGGCGCGCCCGCGCGGCTCATGATGCGGATCAGCGGTTCGATGTCCGGGATGTCGGGAGCGATGCTGAAAACGGCCGGATAGGGAGCGGCCGCGGCCATCAGGGCCTCGACCCGCTTCGGGTCGGCCGGACCGAGAGCCTCGGGGGAAATGGCCCCGGTGAAGGTGAGGAACGGACCTTCGAGATGAAAGCCCAGCACCGACGCCCCCGGAGCGTCCGAAGCCTGCGCCAGCCGGGCCAGCATGGCGGCATCCTTGCCGGGAGGCAGCGGACAGACCGTCGGCAGGAATCCCGTGACGCCATACTGCGGCAGGATCCCGGCGATGGCCGCCAGGTGCTCGGGCCCATCGTCGACCAGATGGCGGTGCATGCCATGGATATGCATGTCGATGAAACCCGGCGCCAGACAGTGCCCCTGCGCGTCGACATAGCGGTCGTCCGGCAAGCCCTCGGGCCGCCCGGCGGCGCGGATCCGCGCCAGACGTCCGTCGGCGATCTCTACGGCCGAATCGGGCAGGATGGCGTTTTCAAGAATGACACGGGCGTGGTCGATCAGGAGGTCAATGGACATCGTACACCTATAGGCTGGACTGGACTATGGACAAGGTTAGCAGAGGCCGCCAACCCGTGCAATGTTCAATCACGTCCCATCACGGCGTGAACATCTGGAATTCGGCGGGGGCGAGGGTGATCGTGGTCGTCGTCTCGCGGTGGTGGAGCCGGATCGTGTGCGGCCGGTCGAAGTCGATGTTGTAGAGGCAGATTTCGCCCTGCGCAGGGAAGTGCGTGAACGCGACATGGTCGCAGGCTGCGCCCGGCTCGATCCCGTCGTCGGTGATGAAGGTCTCGCCGCGCGTCTCGCGGGCGATCCTGCGGTAGACCGCGTGGATCAGGCCGAACCGGTTGTCACGGGTCGCGCTGGGCGCGCTGTCGTCCGCCAGGGCGCCGGGATACTCCCACATGTTGAGGAAGTAGACCGTGCCCCTGCCCAGCCGGTGCCGCAGGAGGAGGGGCATGAACTGCTCGTCCTCGACGGCGACGACCTCGACCCCCGGCTGCATCTCGATGCACCCCAGGTGCGTCATGCAGATGCCGAACTTGCGGTGCGGCGAAACGCCCAGCGGCCGTTCTTTACCTGGCGTGACGGCCCAGTAGAACTGTTTGCCGCGGCCCGTCACCTTCACGCCGCAGAGCTCCGAGAAGTCGCCGCCGCGGATCAGCTCGTCGGCGCCGTAGCTCGTGAAGTTGCGGCGGGTGTTGGTGGAGAGGTGCGGGATCGAGACAAAAAGCGTCCCGCCCGCACGGACATAGGCGACGAGGGCATCGTACTGCCCCTCGGTGCAGGTGTTCCAGCCGGTGAAGAGCAACGCCGCGTAGTGTTGCGCGAGGAACGAGGGGTCGGGATCGACCGCGAAGCTCACGATGTCCGTGATGCCGTAGGGCGTGCCGGAGAGGAAGGGATTCTTGAAGGGCCCCAGCACCGGAGGACGCGGGTAGAAGGTGTCCGCGAAGATCTCCCAGCCCCGCTCCGGGGCGGCGTGGAACCAGCGGGCGTCCTTGTCGGCCTGATCGTACTGCCCCGCGATGACCGCGTTGGGATGGAAGCCGCCCGGACCGGCCAGATCGAGGTTCCCCTTGATCGCCGCCACGCGCGCGGCCGGCTGGCCGGCCGGCGTGCCGCGGGTCTTCAGGAAATCGTAGAAGTCGGAGATGCGGCGGCGGTACTCGCGGCAGACGGGCGAATCGTAGTTCAAGTTCGGGTAGTGCCGGCGCGCGGCCTCGACATGCGGCGCGCTCAAGTGCGGATCGTTGACGTGGATGTTCCCCAGGCTGAGCTTCGGCACCTGGTGCATCGGCGTGTCCTCGATGTGGTCGCTCTGCTGCCACCAGTTGCCGCTCTCCACCAGCAGGAGCTTGCAGCCGGCCATGTACTTCATGTAGAGCGAGGCGGTCAGCAACGGCATCCGGTGCGGGCAGGAGTACGGCAGCATGCCGTAGTGCTCGTGCGCCAGATCGGTCCCCCAGATCGGCAGGTTGAACTGCCGGTGGAGACCGCGCGACAGGGCCGAGGCGATGTTGAAGTGCGGCACGGCAAAATCCTCGACGGCGGGGATCTCGATACCGCCGATGATCTCGTAGTCCAGCGTGGCGATGCCGCCCGTGACCATCAGGCGCGACCAGCCGGCCGCCTTGCGACGCTGCACGCACGACCGCACGCTCGCGAGGAAGTTGGCGGCCAACTGGCGCAGGTCGCCGGCCGTTTTCCGCGCCAGCGCCAGCTCGGGATCCTCCGTTTCGTTGAGGCGGAAGGTGAACACCTCGCCGACGTTGCACCCCAGGAAGTTGTCCAGGTCGGGCTGCATCCGGGCGAGCTGGCTCGGATCGGCGTCGGTGTAGATCGTCATCATCGCCAGCCCGAGCTCGCGGGCCTGGCGGAGCATGCGGACAAGCCCGGCGCCCAGACGCTCCGGGTGCTTGGCGATCTCGTCCCAGTCCTGCGGCGTGAGGAAACGGCCGTTGGCCCAGTCGGGGCGCGGCACCTCGAGTCCGAGCTCGTCCAGCGCCAGGTAGTCGGCCATGGCCAGCAGGCTCTGCTGGGTGGCGCCCCCGTCCCAGATCGCCACCAGGTTTCCCTGGTTTTCGCGCACTGTGCGGTCGATGTACCAGGCGGCATCGTGATCCTCCGAAACCCAGCTCGTGTAGTAGGGCCCCGAGGTCTGGAAGATCGTGTCGCCGCGGTGCAGGTAGACCGGTGTTCCCAGAAAGGTTCCGCAGGCGGGCAGGGTGATCGGCGCGGGGGTGGACATGCGTGGCTCCGTTCTGTCAGTCATGGTTCAGGCGCTGGCACGCAGGACAGATGTGCGTGCCGCGCTGGGCGACAACCAGCCGCGCGAGCGTGGTTCCGCAGCGGGGACACGGCTCGCCGTCGCGGCGGAAGACATTGAGGCGGTCGGCGTGGCGGCCGCGCCGCCCCGCCACACTGTAGAAATTGGACTGGCCGCTCCCCAGCGTCGTGCCGCGGTCGCGCACGGCGCGGGCGAGGATTTGGCGGATGGCTCCGTGCAGCGCCCGCGCCTCGTCGGCCGTCAGGCTGCTCGCGGGCCGCCCGGGATGCACGCCGGCCTGCCACAGCGACTCGTCGACGTAGATATTGCCCAGCCCGGCCACCAGCCGCTGGTCGAGCAACAGCGGCTTGATCGCCCGCCCGCGCCGCGACAGCTCCCGGGCGAAGTCCGGCAGCTTGAACGCCGGACCGAGGGGTTCCGGGCCGAGATCCGCCAGCGGATCCGACGCCGGCGTGCCGAGCGCGAAGCGACCGAACTTGCGGGTGTCGTTAAACACGAGCAGACGCCCGTCGTCCAGCGCCAGACGCACATGATCGTGCGGCCCGCGAGGCTCGTCGCCCGCCGCGAAGCGGAGTTTGCCGGTCATGCGCAGGTGGAGGAGGACGCGCCGGCCGCCGTCGAGATCGAGGACGATGTACTTGCCCCGGCGTCCAACCGCGAGAATCGTTGCGCCGGTCAGCACGCGCCGCACCGCGACGGGATCGGGGCCGAAGGTGCGCGGCCAGCGCAGCTCGACCGCGACGATCCTGGCCCCGCACAGCCCGCCGGCGCGCAGGCCGCGGACGACGGTCTCGACTTCGGGCAGTTCAGGCATGAACGGACGCTATTCCCATTCGATGGTGGACGGCGGCTTGTTGGTGATGTCGTACACGACGCGGTTGACGCCCGGCACCTCCGTCGCGATCCGGCCGGCCACGCCGATGAGGAATTCAATGGGCAGCGGCGCGACGGCGGCCGTCATGAAATCGAGCGTCTGCACGGCACGCAGGGCGACCACCGAGCCGACCGTGCGGGCATCCTGGCTCACGCCCACCGTCTGAACCGGGGTGAGGACGGCAAAATACTGGCTGGCCAGCCCCTCCAGCCCATGCGCGGCCAGCGCCTCGCGGAAAATGGCGTCGGCCGCGCGCAGCCGGTCGAGTTTGGGCTTCGTCAGCTCGCCGAGACAGCGCACGCCGAGCCCCGGTCCCGGGAAGGGCTGCCGATCCGTGACGCTCGCGGGGATTCCCAGGCAGCGCCCCACGTCGCGCACCTCGTCCTTGAAGAGGTACTTGACCGGCTCGATGATCCCCTTGAAGGCAATCCGCTCGGGCAGACCGCCGACGTTGTGGTGCGCCTTGACCGGCTTGCCGCCGTCCCAGCCGCTCTCAATGATGTCGGGGTAGATCGTCCCCTGGACCAGGAAGTCGAGCTCGCCCAGTTTGCGGGCCTCCTCCTCGAAGACCCGGATGAAGGCTTCGCCGATGATCTTGCGCTTGCCCTCGGGATCGGTCACGCCGGCCAGTAGGGCCAGAAACCGATCCTCGGCATCGACGGCGACCAGGTTGATGCCGAACTGGCCGCGGAAAATGTCAATCACCTGGCGCGGCTCGTCCTGGCGCATGCAGCCATGGTCGACAAACACGCAGGTGAGCTGAGGCCCGACGGCCCGGTGGAGCAGGACGGCGCACACGGAGGAGTCGACCCCGCCGGACATGGCGAGCAACACGCGCCGTTTGCCGATCTGGACCCGCAGGTCGGCGATGCTCTCCTCGATGAACCGCTCCGTGGTCCAGTCCTGCTTCAGCTTGCACTGGTCGACCAGGAACGTCTTGAGGGCGGCGTTAGCGTTGGGCGCGTCGCGCAGGTCGAGGACGGGGATATCAAGCGCCGCCAGGTCGGCCGCCGGCTCCCGGCCGAGCGTCCGCTCGCCAAAGGCGGCGCCGCGCTGCAGGACGATCGCCCGCGGGGCGAGCTTGCGGATGCGGTCGAGGGAGGCCGTAGAGGGCAGCACCTCGCTGTAGATGTGCAACTGGCGGACGGCCTTGGCGGCCGCCTGGGCGTTGATCGCCCCGAAATCGAGGATGACGACAGACTCGTGCGAATGGGACATGACAAAAGGTTTCCTGGGTTCCCGCCAGTGTCGGACGCCGGGCCATCCGGCCGGTTTCAGGCGGATATCTGGCATCATACCGGGTTACAACGGCCGTTCACAAGGAAATAACGATTGCCGAGTACCACGTCCATCCGCTAAGGTAAAAGCTTCGCGTTGAAAACCGAGACAGTTTCTACGGGAGACGGAACATGACCTTTCGCACACTGGCCCTGAGCCTGGCCTGCATGTTGACGGCCGCCGCGGCGACGGCGAGCGTCGAACTGGCCGCCGGGGGCGCGAGCCGCTGCACCATCCTCGCGCCGGCGCGCCTGTTCATCGCCGACCAGAAGACGCCCCCCGGCGCGGTCGGCGCCGCCGAGTTGGAGGCCAACCGCCGCCGCCTGCGGGCGTCCGTCCTCGATCTGGCCCACTATCTCGGCACGCTCTCGGGGGCCTCGATCACCGTGGCGACCAACGCGTCCGATGTGCAGGGCGTCGCCGTGCGGATCGGTGAGGAGGCCGCCGCCGTGTTCGGCCCGGTCGGCCTCTCGGTCATGGGCGGACAGGGCTACCGGGTGGTCGTCGACAAGCGCGGCGTCGGGTTGTTCGGCGAGGCGGATCTGGGCACCAGCTATGCGATCTACGATCTGCTGCACCGGCTCGGCTGCCGCTGGTACATGCCGGGCGAACTGGGCGAGGTCATCCCCGCCGTCTCGGACATCCGGCTCGACGAGCAGGATCGCACCGGGCGCCCACACACCCTCTACCGCGGCGTCTGGTATGCCGACGAGGCGTTCAAGCGGCGCAACCGGACGGGCGGCGTGCAGCTCAGCGCCGGTCACGCGCTCGAGGGCTACATCGGCCAGGATGTGCGCGAGCAGCATCCCGACTGGCGGGCGGTCAGCGGCGGCAAGCCGGCCCACCGCCGCCTGAAATGGAGCAAGCCCGGCGTGGCCGAGGCGCTGGCCGACGGCATCATCGCGCGCCTCGACAAGACGGTCGGCACCCAGTCGATCTCGCTCTCGCCCGACGACGGCATGGGGTACGACGAGACCGACGACAAGACTCTCGATGCCGGCGACTGGGATTCGAGCATCGGGCAGGTCTCCATCACCGACCGCCAGGTCTGGCTGTGTAACCGCATCATCGAGCGGGTCAACGCGAAGCACCCCGGCATCAAGTACGGCATGCTCGCCTACGGCGCCAGCACCCGCCCGCCGGTCCGCGAAAAGCCGCACGCGCAGCTCGTGCCGCAGATCGCGCCGATCACCTTCCGCCGCGCCCACCCGATGACCGACGACCGCGTCCCCGACAACAAAGAGCTGCGCGCGCTGATCGAGGGCTGGGCGAAGCTCAGCCCCGAACTCTCCTACTACTACTACGGCTGGTTTCTCGCCGAACCCTCGGCGCCCAACCCCTTCCTGACCAAATGGGCTGTCGACGTCCCGATCGCGATGCGCAACAACTGCGCCTACTGGCAGCCCGAGACGCTGGCGAACTTCGAAACGACGATGCACGCCCTCTACATGAGCCTGCGCCTCGCCTGGGATCCGGCGGAAGACCCCTGGGCCGTCTACGACGAGATCAACACGCGCTTCTACGGACGGGCCGCCCCGCAGATGAAGGCGTACTGGGAACTCGTCGACAAGACCTGGCTCGACGTCCCCGAGTATTCCGGCTGCGGGTTCGGCCACATGCGCCGCTTCCCGCCCGAGGCGCTGGCGGCCTGGCGCGCCGCGATGGACGCGGCGCTGGCCGCCTGCACCTCCATCACCGAGTACCGCCGCGTCAAGCTGGCCGACACCTCGCTGCGCCTCTTCGATCTGTTCATGCAGCTCCGTCGCGATCTGGCCGACGGCCGCTGGACGACACTCGACCGCGACGTCCGGAAGTACATCGGCTGGATGGACGCCGCGGGCGACGAGTACGCCGCCAACTACGCGTTCGCCCGCGCCCCCTGGGCCTGGCACAAGTCGGTGAACCTCACCTATTTCCGCTCGTTCTACCAGGCGACCTACGACGACGCGGCGCGCCTGGCCGACAAGAAGAAGTTCGCGATCCTGCTGCCGCGCCCACTCCGCGAATTCCGCTACCAGGCCGATCCCGACAAGCAGGGCGAGGCGGCCGGCTGGCAGGCGGCCGCGTTCGACGATGCCGCCTGGAGCACGACCGACGTCTGTCTGCAGACGTGGTCGTCGCTCGACCTGCATGCCTACATGGGCAGCGTCTGGTACCGCACCCGGGTCAAGCTTGGCACCCTGCCCACCGGCAAGCGGATCAAGCTCTGGATCGGCGCGACCGACGGCAGCGCCAAGGTGTTCGTCAACGGGCGCCACGTCCCCTACACGACCGGCGTCGACGAGACGCTCGATGTCGCCAACGGCTACTGTAAGCCTTTCCTGTTCGATGTGACCGATGCCGTGGCGGCGAATGCCGAGAACACGCTGGCCATCCTGGCCACACGGACTTTTATCAACGAGTTGGGCACCGGGGGCCTGATGGCGCCCGTCACCCTTGTCGCCGAGCAATAGCCGGCTGTTCCGGTCTGGAGAAACGTGTCGAAATGCCGACCTACGAGTATGAGTGCCGCCACTGCGGCCATGCCTTCGAACAATTTCAGAGCATCAAGGCGCCGCCCCTGACCACGTGTCCCGTATGCGGTAAAAAGAAGGTCAAGCGCCTGCTGGGCGCCGGCGCCGGCCTGTTGTTCAAGGGTTCGGGTTTCTACCAGACGGACTACCGGAGCGCCTCCTATCAGTCCCGGGCCAGCGCCGAGAAGACGTCCAAGCCGGAGGCCGCCAAGGCCACGAGCACCACGTCCACGAGCACCACGGCCAAGCCGACCGGCCAGGCTTGACGCCGGCGACGTCCCGGCCGGCCTCCGGGAGCAGACGATGCGGCGGGTACCCATCAGATTGCGCGCAGGCGGAGGCCGGCAGCCGTTGCGGCGGCTGGCCGTCGGCCTGCTGCTACTGTCGGAACCGCTCGCCGCAGCCGACGATTTCATCGTCCGAACCACGCCGGAGTGGCGGGTGCATGAATTCGCCGTCCTCCGCCTGGCACGCGCCGTGCACCGCGAACTCGTCGAGACGCTCGGGCTCCCCTCCCCCATGAGCCATGGCCCGGTCGAAATCGAACTGGGACTGGGCGAGCCGCCGCCGGACGGCGCCGGGCACGCCGTCGTACGCGGCCCCAGCGGCGTGTTCGGGCTGGTCCGCCTGGGCGACCCGCGGGTGCTTGACCGCGACGAGACGGCTTTCGCCCTGGCGGCCGCCCTGGTGCGCGCGGCGATCCACAACCGGGCCCGCGGCCCGGAGGCTGTGACCGAACCGCCCGTCTGGTTCATCCGGGGCGTGGCCCGGCAGGCCGACCCGAGCCTGCGCGGCGCCGACTTCGAGGCGGCCTACGCGCGCTGGTCGGGCGGGCGCCTTCCCGGCGCGGCCGAATTGTGGCAGGCCAGGCGCTCGCCCGCCGCCCAGCACCTCGACGTGGCCTCGCAGTTGGCGGCCTGGTGCGCCTCCCGTCCGGACCGCCAGCAGCGCTGGCAGGCCTGGTGCGAGCACCTGGCGCAGGGAGGCGCCTGGACCCCCGGGGCGCTGGCGTCCATCTGGTTCGACGACGACGACCTGGCCCGCCTCGACGCGGCCTGGGACGCGTGGCTCGTCGTCCGCACGCGCCGCGTGTTCGACCCCGGCACGACGCCGGCGGGCGTCAGGCGGCGTTTCCAGTCGCAATTATTGCTCTATCCCTGGGAATGTGTTATTTATATCCCTGCCGTGGCGCTGGGTGGAACCCCGCTGGTCTGGTGCATCGAAAACCCCGACAGTCCCGGGGTGCGGCAGGCCGCCGCCGCCAAGTCGCGGCACCTGCTGCTGCAGGGCGCCGGCCGCGACCCCGCCTTCAGGGAAATGGCGGCAGGCTACGCCGACGTGATGCGGCGGCTGGCGGCGGGCGCCTCCCGCCGCGAGCTGCGGTCGCGCTGGCGGCAGGCCGAGGCGCAGCGGCTGGCCCTCGAGGCCGAACGGACGGCGCCACCAAGGAACGAATAACCGGGCATGAGTGCAAGCGATAACAAGCGGAAGACCCTGGTAGGGGCGATCCACCCCGATGTGCTGGCCTTCACGGTCGGGCGCGATCCCGAGCTCGATCTGCACCTGCTCGACTGGGACTGCCTCGGCAGCGCCGCGCACGTCACCATGCTCAGCCGCATGCGCATCCAGCCAACCCTCTTCACGGCCGTCGAGCGCGCGGCCGTCGTCGCCGAGCTCGCCGCCATCATGCGGGCGGGCCGGGCCGGCGCCTTCGCCATCTCCCAGGAGGATCAGGACGTCCATCTGGCCGTCGAACGCCGCCTGACCGAGAAGCTGGGCGACCTCGGCAAACGCATCCACACCGGCCGCAGCCGCAACGACCAGGTGGCCGTCGACCTGCGCCTGCATGCCCGTGACAACCTGCTGGGCGTGTGCGACGAGTGCGTCGCCCTCGCGCGCGCGCTGCTCGCGTTCGCGCGCCGCCACCGCGACGTTCCCATGGTCGGCCGCACGCACCTCCAGCCCGCCATGCCCAGCTCGGTCGGCCTGTGGGCCTCGGGCTACGCCGAAGGGCTGCTCGACGACCTGCTGACGGTCGAGGCCGCCTACGCCTACGCCGACCGCTGCCCCCTCGGCTCGGCGGCCGGCTACGGCGTGCCGCTGCCCATCGACCGCCGGCTGACGGCCGACCTGCTCGGTTTCGCGGCGCCGATCCACAATGTCTTCCACGCCAGCAACACCCGCGGCAAGTGCGAGTCGATCGTGCTCGGCGCCCTGGCGCAGATCATGCTCACCTCGTCGCGGCTCGCCGAGGATTTGATTCTCTTCACGATGCCCGAGTTCGGCTACTTCGCCCTGCCTCCCGAGTTGTGCACCGGCAGCAGCATCATGCCCCAGAAGTACAATCCCGATGTGCTCGAACTGATCCGCGCCAAGACGGCGCGCGTCCTCGGGCACCAGACGGCGGTCGGCGCCATCCTCAAGGCGATGCCCGGTGGCTACAACCGCGATCTGCAGGAAACCAAGGAGCTCTACCTGGATGGCGTCGCCGTCACGCGCGCCACCCTGCGGATCCTCCACCTGATGACGCAGGGGCTGACGGTCCGTCCCGACCGCCTGCGCGCCGGTTTCGGTCCCGGCGTGTTCGCGACCGACCGCGCCCTCGAGCTGGTGGCGTCCGGCGTCCCCTTCCGCGAGGCCTACAGTCGCGTGCGGGGCAGCCTCGACACCCTGGCCGGCGCCGACCCCGATGCCGCCATCGCCGCCAAACGCCACCTGGGCGGCACGGCCGGGCTCGATCTCGACGGGCTGGCCGCGCGCGCCGAGGCCATCCGCCGGGAGACGCGGCGCCGGCGCCGGATCGCCCACGCCGCTTTTTCCCGGCTGCTGCACGTCGACTTCCAAACGCTCACGCCCCGCGCGGGCCCACGTCAACAGGGAGCCTAACCACCATGCTCAAGCCACGATTCCTCCTCGCCGCCGCCGCCGTCCTGATCCTGACGACGGGGGGCCCGGCCCCACTGCGCGCGCAAACGGCGGCGCCCCCCGCCGCGGCGGAGACGGGAACCCCCGCCCTCGCCGCACCGCCGGCGCCGCTCCCCGTGCCACTTCCCCGCGCCGAGGCGCCCGTCATCGAGCGCGCCGAGGCGCCAGCACCGCGCGGCCCGGCGGGCGAGACCGCCACGCGCACGTTTGGCATGTCGTGGCGCGAGGCCTGGCACTACGGCGGCACAATCATGTGGTTCATCCTCGCGCTATCGATCATCGGCGGGGCCCTCAGCATCTACCTGTTCATCATCCTGCGGCCGGCCCAGATCGCCCCGCGGGCGCTGCGCAGCGAGTTGCGCGACCGGCTCCGCGACAACGATCTGAACGCGGCACGCCGCGCCTGCGAGAGCCGGGCCTGCCCCCTCTCCGCCGTCACCCTCGCGGCGCTGGACTACATCCGCGGCATCCCCGAGCCCGATGTCCCCCTGCTGAGGGACGTCGTCGAATCCGAGGGGAGCCGCCAGGCCGAGGATCTGCAGTCGCAGACGCAGTTCCTGCTCGACCTGTCGGTCATCACGCCGATGCTCGGGCTGCTCGGCACCGTGCTCGGCATGCTCAAAGCCTTCGGCTCGATCGCGCAGGACTACACGGCCGCCAAGCCCGTCATCCTGGCGCAGGGCGTCTCCCAGGCGATCATCACGACCATCTTCGGCCTGGCCATCGCCATCCCCTGCATGCTCCTGTACGCCTATTTCCGGCGGCGCGCGGTCCGCATGATCGCCCTTCTTGAAACGGCCGCCGCCGACGTGCTGGCGACCCTGGCCGGGAGGCGTTCCCCATGAGATTCCAGTCCCGCGGCGGCGCGCGCCTCCCCGAGGTCCAGTTCACCTCGATGATCGACATCGTCTTCCTGCTGCTGTGCTTCTTCATCACGACGTCGGTGTTCTCGCAGTGGGAATACGAAGTCGATGTGGTGCTGCCCACGGCCCAGTCGGGCAAGATGCCCGACCGGCTGCCCGGCGAGGTGATCATCAATCTGACGCGCGACGGCCGCACGATCATCAACCAGCAGGTGCTCGACGCCGTCCAGCTCAAGGATCGCCTGACACGCCTCGCCCGCTTTTTCCCGGGGCAGCCCATCGTGCTGCGCGCCGACCGGCTCACCGCCTATGAGAACGTCGTCGGCGTGATCGACCTCTGCCGCCAGGCCGACATCTGGAACATCTCCTTTGCCACCAGCGGCGACGAGGATGGCGGCGGTCAAGCGGCCACAACGGGAGGCGCGGCCAGGTGACATTGGCCCTCCCAAGCCCTGCTGCGGCGCGGCGGCGCGGGCGTCTCGCAGTCGCCGTTCTGGCCTGCGGATGCGCGGCGGCGTTCGCGGCGGCGCGCGCCGCCGACGATGCGATCGCGCCGGGCGACCGCAAGCAACTGGCCGACGGGCTCTTCAGCCGCGGCCTGTACGCGCTGGCGCTGCCGGAATACCAGGCGCTGGCAGGAATCCGGCCGCCCGTGCCGCCGCTCGACGAGATCCTCTTCCGCCTCGGGGAGTGCCAGCGGCGGCTCGAGCAGCCCGCCGAGGCGGAGAGCAGCTACCGGCGACTGGCGGCGGAATGCCCGGCCAGCCCCTTGCGCGACCGCGCCGTCCTCATGCGCGGCCTGATCGTTCTGGAGATGGGTCGCCCCGCGATCGCCGCCGAACTGCTGGAATCGCTGCTGTCCACCAACGCCGCGCCCGATGTGGCGGGCGCCGCGCGCTACCACGCCGGGCAGGCCCGCGAGCAGGCGGGGGATCTCGCCCGCGCGCAGGAGCACTATCAGGCTCTGCGTGTGCAGGCGCCCGCCCATGAACTCGCCGTCTACGCGGGCCTGCGGCTGGCCGCCCTCCGTGCGCGGGAGCAGACGCCCGCCGCGACGGCCGCCGCCCTCGCCATCTACCAGCAGATTGCCGACCAGCCTCCCGACGCCCGCGCGGGCGCCGAGGCGCTGTTCCAGGCGGCCACGCTCGCCGACCAGTCGGGCGACGGCGAGACTGCCGCCCGCCTGTACCGCCGGCTCGCCGAGCGCTACCCCCTCGACAGCCGCACCGCCGAGGCGGCCCGTCCGGCCGCGTGGGCCCATCTGCGCACCGGCCGCACGGCCGATGCGCTCGCCTACGCCACCCGTGCCCTGGCCGAGGCCTCCACCCTCACGCCCGCCGAGCGCGCCGAATGGCACTACCTCCAGGCCAACAGCCAGCGGCTGCTCGAGCAGCGGGACGAGGCCGTGGCGAGCTACGACGCCCTCCTCCTGGTTGACCCCCGCTCGTCCTTCGCGCCGGCCGCCCGCTTCGAGCGGCTGGTGGCGCTGTTCAAGAGCGGCGCCTACGAGCGGGTGCTCAAGGACGCCGACGCCTTCACCGATCCCCCGCCCAACCAGCGGCCCGACCTGCTCTGGATGCAGGCCAACGCCGCCGAGGCGCTCAAGGATGCCGCGCGCGCCGTGCAGTTCTACCGGATGCTGGCCGAGCAGGCCCCGCAAAGCCCCCTGGCGGCCGACGCCACCTACCGCCTCGCCTACCAGCTCCAGCAGCAGCAAGCCTGGGCCGAGGCCTCGCGCCGCTATCTCGAACTCGCCGACCGCTGGCCGACGAACGCGCTTGCACCCCGTGCCCTGTTCGCTTCGGGACTCTGCCTGGCGCAGGCGGGACAACCCGACGGCGCCCTGCGCGACTGGCGCCGCCTCCTGACCACCTTTCCCACGCACGAGACGGTTCCCGACGCGCTGTTTCAAAAGGGGCTGGAGGAAATCCGCCTGGGCCAGGACCGCGAGGCCGGCACCACGCTTGACGGGCTGCTGCGCGAACACGACGGCTACGCGCGGCTCGACGAGGCGCGCTTCTGGCGAGCTCACCTCGCCTACGCCGCCCGCGAGTTCGCGCTCGCCGAGCAGTTCCTCCGCGCCGCCCTGGCCGGCCACCCTCCCGTCGCGGTGCGGCGCGAGGCCGAATTCCTCCTGGGCCTCGTCCTGCAGGCGACCGGGCGCGACGCCGAAGCGGCCGCCTGTTTCCAACCCCTGCTCCACGCGCCGATCATCGAGAAATTCACGATCGACCGCCTCAGTTGGCTGGCCGAATTTCAATACGCGCGCCAGGCGCTGGCCGAGTCGGAGGCGGCGGCGCGGGCCATGCAGGCGCACGCCCCGTCCGACGACTGGCGACAGGCCGCCGCGGCATTGCTCGGCCGCGCCCTTCAGGGGGCCGGGAAACGGGACGAGGCGATCACCGCCTACCAGCAGGCCCTGGCGACTCCCGCCCGCACCCGCTACGGCGCCGAGGCGGCGCTGCGTCTGGGCGAGCTCCTGCTCGAGACCGGCCGCGCGGCCGAGGCCGAAGGCCGCCTGCGGGATGCCGCCGAACGAGCCGCGGTTCCCGAACTGCAGGACATCCGCGCGCTGGCCTACGCGGCCTTGGGACAGGCTGCCGAGCGGCGCGGCGACCGCGAGACCGCCATCCGCTACCACATGAGCGTCGCCCTCCTCTTCGACGATGCCGACCGGGTGCCCGCCGCCCTCGACCGCGCCGCCACGCTGCTGGCCGAACTCGGCCGCGGGGAAGAGAGCCGGGCCGCCGCGGATGAACTGCTGACCCGCTACCCCGACGCGCCGCAGGCGGCCCGCTGGCGCGCCGACGCGGCGGCACCGGCCACCCCCCCGGCCGGGGAGGGGCCCTGATGCCACCCTATGCTTCCTTCAGCCCCGACGGGCACGGCGAACGCAGCAACCACCATTCCCTGCTGCTGGCGCTGGCCATCACCGTCTCGTTCATCGCCCATCTGGTGCTGATGATGACCATCTCGGACTGGACGTTCGAGCAGGTGCGCATCGTGGCGGCGGTGCCCGATCCGCCCCGCCCACCCCTGCGGGTCGAGCGGATGGAGCGGGACCCGCAGCGCGCCCTGGGCAACCCCGAGACGGGGCGTCCCGAGGACGGCGCCGGGGTTGGGGTTCCGCGCGAACAGCTTCATGCGCTGGCCCGCCTGCCCGACCCTGCCCTGGTCACGCCGCCCGCCCGCACCCCCGCTTCGCTCGCGGGCACCCTGGTGAACCTGCAGGCGCCGCCGCGGCAGCCCACTGCGCTGGGCTGGCAGCCCCGCCAGCAGATCGTGGCCATCGTCGACCGGACGGTGAAGGACGACCTGGCGACCCTGCCGCGCCGCGAAATCGCCCGCATCGAGCGGGTCGCGCGCGCCCCCGACTACGTCCCGGCGGTGGATGTCACCCGCGACCGTTTCGGCGGCGAGGCCGAAGTGCGCCCGCCACCCGCCGCGCAGACCGTCCGGACGGGCGGCGAAACGCCCGTCGCCGACCCGCCGGCACCCGCCGACGCCGCCATCCGCCTCGACGAGGGGGCCACCCCCGACGCCGCCATCCACCGCTTCGGCGAGCGGCCTGGCGACGTCAGCGACTACACGGCCATCGACTCGCGCCTGATGGCCCGGATCGAGACGTTTGCCCCCGACGGTCCGGAGGGGCGCCGCTACTTCCGGCTGAACATCGCCCGGCGAGACGGCGAGACGCTGCCGGTCGTGCCGAAGGACATCATCTTTCTGCAGGACAGCTCGCGCAGCCTCGCCGAGGAGCGCCTCTACTTCTGCCGGCAGGCGCTCAAGCGCCTGGTCCCGCGACTGAACCCCGGCGACCGCTTCAACATCGCCCGCTTCAGCGACGCGCCGACCTTCTGCTTCGAGACCTGGACCCCGGTCACGCCGGCGTCGGTCGCCGCCGCCGACGCGTTCATCGACACCATGCGCTCCGAGGGGGAAACCGACGTGTTCGCCTCGGTCCGCACGCTGCAAAGCCTGCCGCGCGATCCGGCACGGCCCCTGATCGCCGTCGTCATCACCGACGGCCGTGCCACCGCCGGCCTGACGGCAAGCACGGCGATCATCGGCGAGTTCTCCAAAATGAACGCCGATGGGTGCTCGGTCTTCGCCCTCGGCACCCACGGCCGCGCGAACGCCTACCTGCTCGACCTGCTCACCTTCTGCAACCGGGGCGCCTCGACGATCGTCACCAGCGGCCGCTGGGACATCCCCCGCGAGATCGAGGCGCTGGTCGACGGTCTCGCGCGCCCGGTTCTGGGCAACGTGCGGGTGACGGCCGACCTGGCCTCGCAGGCCGACCTGCAGCCGCTGCCCGCCGCCAACCTGTATGCCGACCGGACGCTCGAGTTCTTCGGCACGACCCCGCCCGGCGTGACGAACCTCGTCCTCCAGGTGCGCGGCGAGGGAGGCGCGACCGCCTGCGACGTGATCTTCCAACTCGACCTGGCGGCGGCGCCCGCGGGGGGCGAGGCGGTGCGGAAGGGATGGGCGCGGCGCAAAATGCACAGCCTGATCGGCGCCTACGCCCGCGAGCCCGGCGAGCCGCTGCTGCGGGAGATGCGGCAACTGAGCCGCCTGTACAACGTGCCGATCCCCTACCGGGACGAACTCTAACGCCCCGGATGGTCGACGGTTGTCACCCGCATGGCTTCGCGATTCAAAATGGCCCTCCGACAGCGGCGCGCACGGTGCGAACACTCGGCCATCGCCCTGGCGCACTGGATGTTCACGCGGCGCACCCGCCGCCAGATTCTCCAGGCGGCGCGCTGGATCGGCGATGCCGGCTGGATTCTCGCACACCGCCACCGCCGCATTGCCGCCGCCAATCTCGGGGTGATCTACGGCGACCGGCTGAGCGAGCGGAGGCGGCGCGCCCTGATCCGCGCCCACTTTCGCCATGCCGCCCGCGTGCTGCTCGACGTCTTCTGGTTCGCGCACGACGGCCAGGCGCGCACCGCCGACTGGATGACGATCGAGCCTTCCATGCTGGCCTGGCTGGACGCGCATCCCAGCGCGGTCATCGTGACGGGGCATATCGGCAACTGGGAAGCGGCCGGCCAGATGGCCGTGGCGCGGGGCTATCCGCTGACGAGCGTCGCCAAGCGGATCGGCACCCCGGACACGACCACGACGCTCAACCGCTACCGCCGATCCCTCGGCCAGAAGATCGTGATGAGCGAAGGGGCCGTCCGCGGACTGGTGCGGGCCTTGCAGGCCAAGGAATACGTGGCACTCCTGCTTGACCAGCATGTCGAGCCGCAGCAGGGCGGCGTCTGGGTGAACCTCTTCGGCCTGCAGGCCGCCGTCTCCAGCGCTGCCGCGCGCCTCGCACGCAAGTTCGCCGTCCCCGTCGCGGTTTGCTTCGCGCAGGCCCTTCCCGACGGACGCTACCGCTGTCGGCTGCTCGGCGTCTGCGAGGCGGATGCGGACGACCCGGTGCCGATGACGCAGCAGATCATGGATCTGCTGGCCCGCGCGATCCGGCGCTATCCCTCACAGTGGCTCATGAGCTACAAGCGCTGGAAACGCTGGCCCCCCGGCGCCGCCGCCGGCCAGTACCCTTTCTACGCCCGTCCCTGGCGGCCGTAGCCGGCAACCTATCGTCTCGCTTCGGATGACGACAACGGGGCACGACCACGGGACACGATTGGCTGCGCTCCCCTCGTCATCCGTAGTCGCGCGCCGTCGCCGTGTTCCGATATCCCGTGCGCGAGGCGGCTCAACCCGCAAGGGGAGTCATCAATCAACACAAGAGGCTTGATCGGCACAGCCGCGCCGGAGTCCCGCCTTCAGGCGGAAGTCCCAGGGGGCTTGATGCCCTCAGTGATCTCGACCAACTGCGGCTCGCGTCCCCACCAGTCGTCCAGGATGCGGCGGTAGTCGTCGGGATGCCGACTCGTGCGGATTTGGCGCCAGAGGAACGGGCCATCGACAAACCGCGCATGCAGGTAGCTCCAGAGCTCCTTGAGCCGGCCGAGGAGCGGGGCCGGGCCGGACAGCTCGTGCGCCGACTGATCGCCGAAGTCGTCGAGAAAGGCGCGCAGCCGCTCGATGGCGACGGGGCGGGGATCGCCGCGGATCCGGCCGGGCAGAAAGGGATCGGCGATGATCCCACGCCCGATCATCCAGCCCGACACGGCGGGAAAGCGGCGCCGCAGCTCGGCCAGATCGGCGGCGGTCCGGATGTCGCCATTGTAGCAGACCGGGTGTCGGCAGGCCTGCAGCGCTGCGGCAAAACCGTCGAGGTCGACATGCCCCTCGTAGCGCTGCCGCGCCGTCCGCGCGTGAATGGTCACCTCGCGCAACGGATAGCCATTCAGCAGGTCCATGCGTTCCAGCAGCAGGCCGGAGCTCTCGATCCCCAGCCGGACTTTAATCGAGAACCCACCGGGCATCAGCGCGCATCCCGTGTCCAGCATGCGCCGCAGCGCATCGGCATCGCGCAGCAGGCCGGCGCCGCGCCCCTTCTTGACGATCATCGGCCAGGGACAGCCGGCGTTGAGGTCGCAGCGGGCATAGCCCAGCCCCCGGATGGCCAGCAGCAGCGTCCGGAGTTCGGTGGACGACTTGCCGATGACCTGCGGCACCAGCGCCAGTGCCTGGTTGCGGGCCGGCTCGATGTCCGTCAAATGGGTTGCCTTGATGCGCACGCCGGCGACGGTGGTGAGAAACGGGGAGACGGCGCCGTCCAGATGTCCGAAATGGCGGGTAAGACATTGGCGGAAGGTGAGGCCGGTGACACCCCGCAGGGGTGCCAGCCACAGGGTCTGCGGGCTCGGCGGCATGGAGACGGGCCTGGTCACCGATCCAGCACGATCCCCAGGCGGAGATAGGTGGGGCGGTCGAGATCCTCGCCGTTGATCAGCGTCGCCTCGACATCCTTGAAGCGTCCGCGTCCCTGCAGGCGGCCGCCGGTTCTGCCGCGCGGGCGGCGCGCGGCAGGCCGCAGATCGCCGGCGAGGCTTCCCCCCGCCGCGTCGAACGTCTCCTCCGCCGCCGGCTCCGGCAGGCGCGCCCCCGGCTGCCGCGGCCCGTCGAACAGCAGCGCGACGAGGTGGATGGAGCCGGCATAACGCTCGTCAAGCACGGTTCCCATGCGCCATTCGCATCCCCGCGCCAAGGCGGCCTGCATGTGCTTGGAAATCTCCGACAGCTCGGCGAGGCGCAGGTCGCCGCCGGCCAGCACGCCCAGGGTGATGGCCTGCACCTCCTGCAACGGTGGCGCCTTCCCGAGCAGCGGACTGCGGCACAGCCGGGCGACGGCCTCCGTGGCGCGCGCGGCGCCGGCGGCGGAGGCCACGGCCAGGCGGCACCGCCCCCTCCCCTGCGCCAGCACGGCCAGCAGCGACTCGGCATCCAGCGCAATGAACCCGGGCGTCGTGACCAGCCGCCAGAAGAGGGTGAGCGCCGCGCTGAAAACCGCTTCGGCCTGCGGCATGGCGTCCGCCAGCGTCTCGTGGGCGCCGGCGACGGCGTAAAGCTGATCCAGCGGGAGGACCACGAGGCCGTCGCTGGCCTCTTCGATCAGCGGCAGCGCCCGCTCCGCCTGCGTCAGGCGCTCGCGCCCCTCGAAGGCGAAGGGGAGGGTTGCCAGGCAGAGGGTATGGGCGCCGGCATTGCGCAGGGTGTTCAGAACCAGGGGGGTGGCGCCATTGCCGACCCCGCCGCCGAGGGCCGTCACGACGACGGCCAGCCGCACGCCGGCCAGGGCCGCGGCGACCGCCTCGGCATCGTCCTGGGCCGCCGACCGTCCCTTGACCGGATCCCCGCCCGTTCCGTGCCCGTCGAACCGCTTGGCCCCGAGAATCATGCAGCGCATGTTGCCGATGCCGCGGGTGGCGACGGCGTCGCTGTCAAACCCGATGGCCGCCAGTTCGCCGTCGAAGGTCCGCACGGCCGCCGAAGCCAGGCGGCAGCCGCCGCCGCCGACCCCGACAAGCATCATCGAAACGATTGCGTCGTTCATCGCCTGAAAAACCCCTGGATAAATTCCTTGAAGGGACGGATGATCCCCGTTTCCTGATAAGTCTTGAAGCCGTAGAGGACCAGGCCGGCGACGGTCGCGTAGGCGGCGGGATTCTCGACGGCATCGAGACCCGACACGTTGCAGGGCTCGCCGATCTGGCAGGGGACGCCGAAGATCGCACGCCCCAGTTCCGTCAGTCCGGGCATGGCCGCTCCCCCGCCGGTGAAGACCACGCCCGCGCCCAGCTTGGACAGCGCGCCGGCCTCCAGCAGGGCGCTCCGCACCAGGCGCAGGGTCTCCGCCAGGCGGGCGTTGATCACGACATGAAACGCCTTCAGGCTGATGCTGCGCTCCTGGAAACCCAGATCCTGCGGAATGGCCAGCCGCTTCAGTCCGGTCGCGGCGCCGACCAGCGCGTGGCCGTCCGACCGCTTGAGCTCCTCGGCGCGGGCCGTCGGCAGGTTGAAGGCCTGCGTAAGATCGTTGGTGACATGGTCGCCGCCCACTCCGAACGAGCCGGCGCAGGCGATCACGTTGTCGGCGTAGGCCAGGTAGCTGGTGGTGCCCCCGCCAAGGTCGATCACCACCACGCCCGCGCGCTTCTGCTCCGTCGTCAGCGTCGCCAGTGCGGCGCACAACCCGCTGAAGACGACATCATCGACATTGAGCTCGACCGACTGCACGACCTTGCGGAGGTTGTCGATGCGGTTGCGCAGGGCGTGGATCACCAGCATGTCGAGCGACAACTGCGCGCCATGCAGCCCCTCGGGCTTCATGATGCCCGTCTGGTCATCGAGCCCGAACGACTGGGTCACCGTGTGCATGATGTCGCGGTCGGACGGCAGGTTGACGGCCTGCGCGAGCTCGATGACCTCCTCGACATCCTCGTGCGAGACGATCTGGTCGCGCGCGCGCACGGGAACCGATCCCCGGTTGACCTTCGACTCGATGTGCCCCCCGCTCGCGGCCAGCAGCAGCCGGCCGACATCGACCTCGCTCTCCTCGGAGGCCTGCTGCACGGCGCGCACGACACCGACCTTGGCAAGTTCGACATCGATGATTTGCCCCTTGCGGACGCCGGTTGTCTTGTACACGCCGCGTCCGGTGATCGTCACGCGGCGCGCGTCGTCCATTTCGCCGACCAGCGCGATCGTCTGGGTCGTGCCGATTTCCAAAGCTGCAATGGGAGGTATGGCCATAGCGTGTGCACGTCCTCTCGCTCAGCGCGCATAGGCGCGCCCTTGAATCGTTGCGTCCCAGCTTGCCCGGCCCTGGCCGCGCTCGGAGTTCATCGCGGTGGCGAGGCCCTTCAACTGGGCCAGCAGAAAGCGCTGGGAGCGCGCATCGTGCTCCCCGAGATGCTTCCAGGCGAGCTTGACCCGCCGCTGATCCGACATCGTGCAGATCAGGTAATCCTCGCGAGAGACATCGACATCGACGATCGGCAGCGGCAGCGGGTTGTTCTTCAGCACCTCGAAGAGTTCCAGGGCGGCCAGCGCCAGCCCGTCGACCCGCGCCCCCGGCACGACGAGTCCGTCGCGGTAGCCCGAGATGCAGGGGAGGGATTCCATGCCGAGGTACCGGACAAAAATCGTGCCGTCCGCGTCGACGGCAAACGGACGCCGCGCCAACCGCCCCAGCGGTTCCCGCTCGATCACGCGCACCGTAATCCGGTCGGGGAGCCGGCGGGTGATGGACAGCGACCGGATCGTGGCGGCGTCGCGCAGGAAATCCTGCTGTCGCCGGCCGATGTCGACCTCGAACAGCGGCATCCCCTCCTGCAGCTTGAGGTACTCGCAGACCAGCTCGCGCGTGATCGTGTCGCCGGCCTGCACGTCGATGTGCCGCAGCACGAACTGCCCACTGTGCATCAGGTAGTAGTTCACCCCGCCGACGACGCCGGCGAGCAGGAACACGGCCAGGGCCGTGGCGGCCAGTCCAAGCATCAGCCGCCGCTGGGCGTTGCTCCAGACGGCCCGGCCGGCGCTGCGCACCCGCAGGCGCCGCAGCAGACCACCCGGTCGCCGGTTCGGTTTTCGGCCAGCCGCCTTCGCCATGGTCCGTCACGCCTCCCCGCCGGGCGCGTCGCAGGCCGCCCGCTCGATGATCCGCGCGCACAGGTCGCCAAAGCCCATGCCGGCCCGGGCCGCCGCCTTGGGCAGCAGGCTGGTCGCGGTGAACCCCGGGAGCGAGTTCAACTCCAGCACGAAGCATTCGCCCGAGTCCATCACCCGGAAATCGACGCGGCCCATGCCGCGGGCGCCCAACGCCTCGACGGTCGCGCGCGCCAGCGCCTGGC
>JAAYZJ010000319.1 GCA_012514915.1 Lentisphaerota bacterium
CGAGGCGGGCGGCGATGGTTGCGGTGGCGACACCGTGCTGTCCGGCCCCCGTCTCGGCGATCACCTTGCGCTTGCCCATGCGGCGCGCGAGGAGTCCCTGCCCGACGACGTTGTTGATCTTGTGGGCGCCGGTGTGGGCGCAATCCTCGCGCTTGAGGTAGATGCGCGCCCCGCCGACATGGTCCGTCAACCGCTCGGCGAAGTCGAGCGGGGTGGGGCGGCCGGCGTAGTTCCGCAGCATGGTGTGAAACGCGTCCAGGAAGACCGGATCGCAACGGGCGTCGTTCCAGACGGCCTCCAGTTCCTGCAGCGCCGTCATCAGCGTCTCGCCGACATAGCGCCCGCCATAGGGGCCGAAGTGGCCGGTGGCGTCGGGCTGGGCGTAGGGGGGAGGGTTGGTGGTTGGTGGTTGATGGTTGGTGGAAAGTGGATTCATTGGTTGCTCCTCGTCGACATATTACTCAGGTTCGGGGGCCTTCTGTCTCCCTCGTCCTCGTCCTCGATTCCGTATCGGGATTCCGTCTCTGCCACCTGTGTTGGATCCGAGAAACGATCCACCAATTTGGAAAGCATGGAGACGACTCGGACAAGAAGGGATTTGCCTTGCTCGACGCGTAATGCTTCGCAGGCCCGTTTGGCGACCAAAGCATCGAGGCAGGCCGCACATTCCGTTGCCGAGCCCCGTGCATCGTCAAAGAACTTCGCGCGCATTTTCATCTGCCGCTTGCCGTTTCCTTCAGCCGTGTTGAACAGCGCAGAAAGCGAGGCACGATCCAAGTGGTCGAAGATCTCGATGATACGCCGCTTCCTTGCCTCGGGCGATTCGGACAATTCGGCCATAAGCTCCGTAACCCAAGCGACGAATTGCAGTTCGATCTGGTAGACGTCAAGCTTCTCATGGTCCAGTTGGTACCGCATGGTCATTCCTTTCTGTTTCGAGGACGAGGACGAGGACGAGGATGATGTTCGATTCGTGCTGATCATCATTCAGGCTATGACTAGAGCGAAGGGAATAACCAAATCCTTGAACGTTGAACTCATTCCTGCAACTCCCGTTACAACCCACCAACCATCAACCATCCACCATCAACCACCGCTCCCGCGCCTCGCGCAGGAGCGCCTCGGTGGTGGACCAGTCGATGCAGGGATCGGTCACGGAACGGCCGGGGTGCAGTTGCGAAAGATCTTTCGGCACAGGCTGGGCGCCGCCTTCGAGATGGCTTTCCAGCATGAAGCCGCAGATCGAGCGGTTGCCCGCCTCGATCTGCCGCAGCAGGTTCTGCAAGACGACGCCCTGCATCTCGGGCTGCTTGTTCGAGTTGCCGTGGCTGCAGTCGACCACAATCCTGACCGGAAGGTGCGCCTCGCGCAGCGCCGCCTCGCAGGCGGCGATGCTGGCGGCATCGTAGTTCTGCATGCCGCCGCCGCCGCGGAGGACGATGTGGGGATAGGGATTTCCGGTGGTGCTGAATACGGCGGGCAAGCCATCCTCGGTGACGCCGAGGAAGTGGTGCGGACCCATCGCTGAACGCATGCCGTTGATCGCCGCCGCCAGGGTGCCGTCCGTGCCGTTCTTGAAGCCGACAGGTGTCGAGAGGCCGCTGGCGATCTCGCGGTGCGTCTGTGCCTCGGCCGTGCGCGCGCCGATCACCGACCAGGCGATCAGGTCGCCGATGTACTGCGGCATCAGCGCCTCCAGGACCTCGGTGGCGGCCGGCAGCCCCATGACGGCCAGTTCCACCAGAAACTGGCGCGCCATCCGGATCCCCTCCTCGATGTGGAAGGTGTCGTTCATGTAGGGGTCGTTGATCAGTCCCTTCCAGCCGAGCACAGAGCGCGGCTTCTCGAAATAGACTCGCATGACGACGCAAAGGGCGTCGGCAACCTCGGCGCTCAGCCGGTGCAGGCGGGAGGCGTACTCGCGGGCGGCGTCGAGATTGTGGATCGAGCACGGCCCGACGATCGCGAGCAGCCGGCGATCCTCGCCATCGAGAATGCGCTCGATGGCCGCGCGGCCCTGCAGGACGGTGCGCGCCGAGACGGCGGTGTGCGGCACGGCCTCGCGCATCTGACGCGGCGTGGCCAGCAGGACGACCGATTTGATGTTGGTGTTTTCGAGTTGCGGATGGCTCATGGATGTTGTCGCCCGTGAACGGGCGCCCAGAAACGGTTGGCGGGGGGGGGGGCAAGCCGCAGGCACGTCCGTGCCCGCGCGCAGCAGACGGGCGAGAACCTCGATGGCCGCATGGTCTTTGACGCCCGGCGCCCGTTCGACGCCCGAGCTCATGTCCCAGGCGACCGCGCCGGAGAGACGCATGGCTGCGGGCAGGTTGTGCGGTGTCAGGCCGCCGGCCAGGGCGAAGGGGCGTTGGGTGGCCAGCGGGGCGGCCTCCCGCCAGTTCCACGCGGCGCCGTTGCCGCCGGGCAGCGAGCCGGTTCCGCACTCCACCAGAATGCCGATCTCGGGAGGGTAGTCCCGCGCCGCCGCCAGAAGCGGAAGCCCTGTCGTCTTGAGGACCTTGATCACGCGGAAACCCGCCCGGTGCAGCGCCAGGCAGTCGGCCGCCGTCTCGCTGCCGTGCAGTTGAACGGTGTCGAGCGCCGCCGCGCGCGCCACGGCCAGCACCTCGTCCGCGGGACGGTCGACCCAGACACCCACGCGCGCCACCGTCGCCGGCAGCCCCTCGAACAGGAGGCGTGCCTGCTCGGGGGTCACGCACCGCGGACTGCCCGGGAAGAAGACGGCCCCCAGCGCCCCGACACCGAGATCGGCGCACAGCCGCGCGGTCGCCCGCGCGGTGATGCCGCAGATCTTGAGATTGGCCAGTCGATGGCAGGCCTCGGGCGAAGTGGACTTGCCGATTTGCGGCTCGGCAGGGACGCCTCGCCCTACCAAGGATTCATGTGCGTTTGCAGACGAGTTCGACGTGGATGGTTCCACACGCGCTGAGGGTGGAACGGCCGTGTCGGCTCCCGTGGCCTCCGTCCCTATCCATGTGCGCAGTGTCGACGCGGGATCGGCCTGACGCACGAGCGCTTCTCCGACAAGGATCCGCCGGATGCCGCCGGCGACCGTTTGGCGCACGTCTTCGGCGGTGTGGATGCCGCTCAGGGCCATGACCATCGTTCCCGGGTTCAGCAGGCCAGCCAGCCGTGTCGCCTGGCCGATGTCGGTGCCGAAGTGCGCCAGGTCGCGGTTGTTGATGCCGACCAGCGCGGCGCCCAGGGCCTTGGCGCGCGCGATGTCCCGCGCGTCGTGAGCCTCCGTCAGGACATCCAGCCCCAGTTGCCGGGCCAGCGCATGGAGCGCATGCAGTGCCCCGTCGTCCAGCATGCGGACGATGAGCAGGATCGCATCGGCCCCCATGGCCGCCGACTCGTAGACCTGGTAGGGATCGAAGATGAAGTCCTTGCGC